>NZ_JBEZFT010000011.1:0-127161 GCF_040649595.1 Kribbella sp. NPDC048915
AGGGGTTCTCTGCTCTCATACCGACGAAGAACCCCCAACACGCGCGGTCATCCACTCGCACGCCGTCCCGCGGATCAGCCGGCCGTAACCTCGTCAGCGGTGCCCGGCGTTCACCGGGTGGTGGGGTCAGTCGAGGATGCCTTGGCGGTGGGCTACGGCGGCGGCTTCGGTGCGGGAGCGGACGCCTAGTTTGGCGAGGATGTTGGAGACGTGGACACTGACCGTTTTCTCGCTGATGTACAGCTCTCGCGCCAACTGTCGGTTCGTGCGGCCTTGGGCGAGCAGGCGGAGTACTTCGGTTTCGCGAGTCGTCAGCGCGCTCGCGCCGGTGTCGCCGGCGCCGGCGTCATCGAGGAGGGGGCGGGAGTCGAGTTCGCGTCCGGTTTCGGCGGCCAGTGCGGTCTGCTCGTTTGCCTCGGCGACGCGGCCGGCGGCGCGGAGGGCGTCGGCGTACCGGATGCGTGACCAGGCCTGCTCGTAGATGTACCCGTACCCGAAGGCCTCGGTTGTCCGTTGCCAGGACGCGACATGTTCCTCGGGGGTCGGCGGGTCGATGCCGGTCAGCCAGCGTAGGCGGTCCCATTCGGACTCCAGACGGGCGATCCAGGCGAGGCCCTCGACGCCCATCAAGCGCCCGGGCGGCAGACCCTTCTCGACGGTCGCCTGCCCGAGGGACAGCAATTCCGCGCCCCGAGCAACCAGATCGGCCGCAGCAGAAGGCTCGCCGACCGCGCGGTGACACAGCACCTGCATCTCGAGCGTGGAGAATCGGATCCGCCCGAGGAACCACTCGGTCTGGAACACATCGCTGCACAGCGCGGTGACATCCGCGATCAGCTTCTCGGCCGCCGCTGGATTGTCGAGGAAGCGGTACGCCTCGACGGCCGGTTGCAGCCCGAGGATCGGCACCATGATGTCGAGATCCCACCACTTGCGGGACAGCTCGAACTCCTCCGCGACCGCGGTGTCACCGCGACCGCTGCGCACCGAGTACCCCACCGAGCGCAGCCCGGCCGCGGCGGCCGCCGGTGTCATCGCATCGGTCCGGGCCGTTTCGGCCGCCTCGTCCCATTCGCCGAGCATGTACTGCGTCAGCGCCAGCATCCGGCGTGCGTCGAATCCGTACGCCGCCCATTGCCGCCCGAGCTCGGCAGCCCGCTTGGTTGCGAACGACAGCGCGGCTTTCGCGTTCAGCAGGTCGCCCTGCTCGTAGTGGGTCGACCCGACGAGGAACCGGCTGCGCACCTCGGCGGCCTGGTCACCGGTCAGCTGCGCCCGGACGGCGGCCTCTTCGAACTGCTTCACCGCGGTCTCGGGGTCTCCGGCTCGCCGACGTAGCTGGGCCAGCGTGATCCCGGCGTCGCTCGCCGCGGATTCCTGACCGACGTCCTGGGCGATCTCGAGCGCCTTGTGTGCCCAGCGCTCCGCCTCCATCGGGCGGCCGAGTGCGTCGGACACCCGCGCGTACAACGACGCGACCTGCGCCTTGAACACACTCGAAGGTTCGTCCTGGACCAGCTTCAACGCCTGCGTCACTGCCTCGTGCGCCTCTTGGTCCTGATCGATCACGAGCGCGATGTCGGCCAACGGCAGCAACAGCTGCGCCCGCTCCAGTCGTGGCGCGTCCGGCGGCAGGTCGGCGAGCGCCTTGCGAAGCAGCTTCACCGCACGCAGGTGCTGCGACGAGAGGGTCGCCGCGGTCGCGGTCTGAACGATGAGCGTCGTCTTGTCGATCGGGTGATCGGGGTCCCGGTTCGGGAACAACTCCAGCGCCAGCTCGTAGTGCTTCAGCGCGTCCTGCGGTGCGGCGACCGAAATCGCCTCCTCGCCGGCCCGGATCCGCGCGTCGAACGCCACCGGCAGGTTGTGCGAGCGCGTGGCATGCCCTGCAAGCTCGGCCGCCGTACCCGTGACGGTCTGCTCCTTCAGAGCTTGCACGTACGCCGCGTGCAGGCGGACCCGCTCACCCGGCAGCAGGTCGTCGTACACGGCCTCGGCGAGCAGCGCATGGCGGAAGTAATACCGGTCACTGGTGGGCTGGTCGATGATGTGCGCGTCGATCAGCTCGCGCAGCGCCTCGTCGAGCTCGCGGTCGGGAAGGCCTGCGACCGCGGTCAGCAGTGTGTGCGGGACCCGGCGGCCGGCGACCGCGATCACCCGCGCGACCTGGCGGGCGTCGTCGGACAGCGGGTCGAGCCGGACCAGCAACAGGTCGGCGAGGTCCGGCGGTACGGCGTCGTCGTCGCCCATCGAGGCGGCCGCGGCGAGCTCCTCGGTGAAGAACGCGTTGCCGCCGGCCCGCTCCAGGATGCGGCGCTCCTCCTCCGCGGGCAGCGGCGTCGGCAGCAGCGAGTGCAGCAGGGTGCGGGACTCGTCGGCGTCGAGGGGCGGCAGATTCACCCGTCGTACCCGTGGATGGCGCGACCACTCGGCGATCGGGCGGCGGAGCGGATGCCGCCGATGCAGGTCGTCGCTGCGGTACGAGACGACGAGCGCGAGGCGCTGCGAGGTCAACCGGGTGATCAGGAAACCGATCAGGTCGCGGGTGGAGTCGTCGGCCCAGTGGGCGTCTTCGACGATGACGAGCTGCGGCTCGCTTGTGGACAGCGCGGTAAACGCGCCGAGGACCGCGTCGAACAGTGCGGCCCGGTCGAGCTGGCCCTCCTGCGGCACCGGCGCGGCGCTCAGCAGGCGGTGCGCGGGCAACAGCCGGCCGATCGCCGGGAAGTTCCGCAGGACGCCCTCGACCAGGTCGGGGCGGTCGCCGGCCAGGCGGCCGAAGATTTCCGAGAACGGCTGGTACGGCAAACCGGCGTCGCCGAAGTCGGTGCAGTGCCCGACCAGAACGCCGAAGCCGCGCTCGTGCGCACCGGTGGCCACCTCGTCCAGCAGCCGGGTCTTGCCGACGCCGGCGTCGCCGGACAGCACCACAGCGCCGGCGCGACGCGTCTTGGCGTCGTCCACGGCGCTGAGCAGGGCGGCCATCTCGGACGAGCGGCCGACGAGAGGTGTCGAGTTCCAGGGCACGGTGTCCATCTTCGCCCCTGGCGCCGACACAAATCGACGGCATCCCGTCCGAGCAGGTCTCCCCGCAGCAGAAACGCCGTCCCCGAGCACGATCTTGAGGTCAGGGACGGCGGTTTCGGCGGTCATGCGGCGGGACGGGGCCGAAGGGCGTGCCGCGGCTCGGGCTGCGAACCCCGCTCCGAACGACGCCGGCGGTTCGCGGCCCGGAAGTCGCGCTTGGCGCGCTCCAGGCGGTACTCGGACTCTGCCCGCAGCGAATCTGCGGTCACCAGTGTGGTCAACATGGTTTTCCCTCCCTTCAGGCTTTCCGGCCGAACAAGGTGGTCAGGTGCCGGCGGCCCCGGGTGCTCCGGGTCTGCCGGAAGTCACGGCTGAGGCGCTCCCTGCGGTAGTCGACCTCGGCCTTGACTGCTGCGTTCGTGTACATCGGTTCCTCCTGGGTCGGTGCCGGCGTGCTGCCGACAGTGATCAATCTGCTCGTCTGAGGAGGGGCGGCACATCGGAAGTCCTCCCTATCCCCGGTGCGGCGCCCGCCTGAGGGGTCCCTAGGGAGGCCTAGAAGGGTCTTGGAGACGAGAAAGCGCGGCCGGCTCCAGGAGCCGGCCGCGCGGGTGGGAAGGGGGTCAGGGGCGGTGCTCGTGCGGTCACATCGCCGGACGTGCCCGCAGTTCGGGCGCGCAGGGCTGGGGCGGCTGCAGTGCCGGCTTGCGGAACCACCACGGGCGCTGGAAGTCACGGCGGATCCGATCCTGGCGGTACCGCATCTCCGCGCGGACCACGTCGGTCGAGTAAACGAACATGCTGTCCTCCGGCTGCTTCGTCCTGGACAAGGGCTGCTTTGTCCTGGACAAGACAGTGCGCGCCTGAGGTGGGCGACCACATCAGCACATATCCCTAGGTGGGCGGGCCGGCGGACGTAGGGCACTGCAGAACCCGGTGAAACGGGCCTCAAAAGGGCCTCCGGAGGCACTTCTGCATACCTGGAGGTACCGGATCACCGGGGATAGGTGAGGTGCAGCTCGTAATGCGCCGGGTCGAGCAGTTCGTCGGCGTACTCGGCGAACTGATCCGTGGCGGTCCAACTGGTCCGCGTGGTGTGCAGGAACCATGTCCCGGCTGGGCGGTCAAGGTGGTCGGCCTCGACGGGTGTCAGCGGGCGGCCGCGGAGGTGCTGCTCGCAGTGGTCGAGGTAGAGGCCGGCGTGGTTCAGGGTCACGCTGATCGAGCCGTCGTCCAGGCCGCGCTCGGGCAGGTCGCGGAGCGCTTCGAGTGCCGGGATCCGGCTTCGCTCGAGTGAGATCGCCGTGCCGTCGGTGAGTTGCCGGACGCGCTCGATCACGACCATCGCGGGCGAATCCAGAGCGAGCCGCTCGGCGAGCTCCACATCCTCGGCGAGCTCGATCCGGACAACCCGCAGACGGGTCTCGACACCCTGCTCAGACAGCGCGTGCGTCCAGCCGAGCCGCCCGTCCAGTGGGCGCCCATCGAACAGTACGTACGATCCCTTGCCGATCCGCGTCGTGATCAGGTTGTCCTCGGCGAGTACGGCGAGCGCCGCGCGGACCGTGTTGCGGCTGACCGCGAAGCGCTTCGCCAGCTCGTTCTCACCGGGCAGTTGCGCTCCGCGGTGGACGACGCCGGACTTGATCTCCCGCGCCAGGATCCGGGCGATCCGTTCGTGTTTCAGCGCGACGTTCCGCATCAGGGGACTCACTGGTTCAGCGCGCGCAACTGGTCGACCGTGACGATTTCCAGCATCGGCGAGTACAGCCGCATGATGTCGATCGCCTTCCGATGGGTCTCCTCGTCGGACCCGGCGCAGGCGTCCTCGACGACCTGGACATAGACGCCCGCGTCCACGGCCGCGAGCGCCGTCGTGATGACACAGCAGTCCGTCGTCACACCGCAGACGACGAGATGGCCGCCGGTCCCGACGCGGCGCGCGAGCTCAGGTCCCCACGCGCCGAACGTGGTCTTGTCGAGCGTCTCGGCGCCCTTGAACTCGTCGACCAGTTGGTACGCCTGCGACTGCGGCGGCTGCAGCGCGAACGGGTAGTGCTGGTAGTACGTCGCCCACGAGCCCTCCGGCATCGGCGGCGCGACGAACCGGGTGAACACGGCGTCCGGTGAGAAGAGTTCGAGCAACTGCTTCGTCGGCTCCACGACCCGGTCGAAGTCCGGGGTGGCCCAGCCGGATTCCGGGTCCGCGAAGATGTTCTGCAGGTCGATGATCGCCAGCGTCATCACGCCTCCTGACGTCGTACGGCGGGCCGCCCGCCGAACCACTGCACGACGAATCCGAGCACCAGCGCGACCAGTACGCCGAGATTCGCGAACGCCCAGGTGCCGTCCTTGCCGCCGAGGCCGAAGGCGCCGAGCAGGTAGCCCTGCCAGGTCAGCCACGAGGCCAGCGAATTCGTGACCAGGCCCCATCCGATGCCGGTGGCAACGAGCATCGTCAGCACGGGCAGCCACCGGATGTCGCCGTACCGCCCGCTGGGCCGGTAGAGGTCGTCCTCGTCGTAGTCGCGGCGCCGGGACGCGATGTCGGCGAGCATGATCCCGCACCACGCCGCGATCGGTACGCCGAGCGTGATCAGGAAGCCCTGGAACTCGCCGAGGAATTCGCCGCCGTAGAACACCACATAGATCGTCCCGGCGATCATCACGACGCCGTCGATCAGCGCCGCGACGTACCGCTTGACCGGCAGACCGAGCGACAGCAGCGCGAGTCCGGACGAGTAGATGTCGAGCACCGCGCCGCCGACCAGCCCGAGGACCGCGACCAGCACGAACGGCACCAGGAACCAGGTCGGCAACGCCTCGGCGAGGGCGCCGATCGGGTCCGCGGCGATCGCGTTCGACAGGTCCGCGGAGGACCCGGCGAGCAGCAGACCGAAGACGAGCAGTACGACGGGTGCCAGCGCGCCGCCGAACGTCGTCCAGCCGACCACGCCGCGACTCGACGATTCGCGCGGGAGGTAGCGCGAGTAGTCGGCTGCCGCGTTCACCCAGCCGAGGCCGAAGCCCGTCATCAGGAAGACCAGCGCGCCGACCACGTCCTGGGTGGATCCACTCGGCAGCGCGGACACCGTGCTCCAGTGGATCTGGTCGGCGACCAGGATGATGTAGACGACCGTCAGTACGCCGGTCACGACCGTGATCACGGTCTGCGCGCGCATGATCAGGTCGAACCCGAGCACGCCGCACGCGACGGTCAGCAGCCCGACAACGAGCAGCGCGATCACCTTCGTCAGCGTCCCGCCGCCCCAGCCGAGGCGCTCGAACACGGTGGCCGTCGCCAGCGTCGCGAGGATCGTCAGCACGGTCTCCCAGCCGACCGTCAGCAGCCACGAGACCAGCGACGGCAGTTTGTTGCCGCGGACCCCGAAGGCGGCCCGGCCGAGCACCATCGTCGGCGCCGACCCGCGTTTGCCGGCCAGCGCGATCAGGCCGCAGAGCAGGAACGAGAACACCACCCCGATCAGCCCCGCGATCACCGCCTGCCAGAACGAGATCCCGAACCCGAGCGCGAAGGCGCCGTAGCTCAGGCCGAGCACGGACACGTTCGCGCCGAACCACGGCCAGAACAGCTGGCTCGGTCGGCCCTTCCGGTCCGCGTCCGCGATCACGTTCAGCCCGTTGCTCTCCACCGAGAGCGCCCGGGTCTGCTGCTGCACCTCGACCTGGTCGGTCATACCGGCTCCTTGGGGGAGGACCTGTTCAGTCCTGTTCAAAACGACGGTAGGACCCGCCTTCGCCGCGGTCAAGCGACAATGAGACGCATGCTGAGCGAAGCGGTGGACGGGTTCAGGCTGGCGTACGACCGGCACGGCGAAGGTCCCGCGGTCGTCCTCCTGCACGGCTGGCCGGGCGACCGGACGGACTACCGGCTGCTGGTGCCGCTGCTGGTCGAGCGCGGCCTCGACGTGGTGGTCCCGGATCTGCGCGGATTCGGCGCCTCGAAAGGGCGGTCCGCCGATCCGACGCAGTACGGCGTCGACGGGCAGAGCCGGAGCATCGTGGCGCTGATGGCGGAGCTCGGGCTGGACCGGCCCGTGCTCGCCGGGTACGACGTCGGCAGCCGGGTCGCGCAAGGCATCGCGAGGAGCCGGCCCGACCTGGTCGAAGGGCTGGTGGTTGCGCCGCCGCTGCCGGGGATCGGCAAGCGGATCTTCGCGGAGCACGCGCAGGCGGAGTTCTGGTACCAGGCGTTCCATCGGCTGCCCGTGATCGAGGAGTTGATCGACGGTCGCGAGGACGCGGTGCGGGCGTATCTGACGCATTTCTGGACGCACTGGTCCGGGCCGGGTTTCCAGCCGGAGCTGGACCATCTGGTCGAGGTGTACTCGGCGCCGGGTGCGTTCACGGCCGCGCTGAACTGGTACCGGGCCGGCGCAGGGGCAGTTGCCGTGTCCGCGGCCGAAACCGCGCCGCCGTCGTACGACCGGATCGCCGTACCGACCGTGGTGCTGTGGCCCGAGTTCGACCCGTTGTTCCCGCGGCAGTGGTCCGACCGGCTCGACGACTTCTTCAGCGACGTACGGCTGCGCCCGGTCGACGGCGTCGGGCACTACGCGCCGCTCGAGTACCCGGAGATCCTCGCCGAGGAGATCGTCGGACTGTAGCGCCGTCGGGCATGGCCTAGGCTGACCACATGGCGGAGACGGATCTCGGGATGCCGGTGGTGCGGCCGGCGGTCGGGGCGCTGGCGAAGCTCGCACCGCAGCCCGTCCGGTACCTGCTGAACTGGGGCCGGAAGTACTCGCTGTGGGTGTTCAACTTCGGGCTCGCGTGCTGCGCGATCGAATTCATCGCGGCATCGATGGGCCGGCACGACTTCATCCGGCTCGGCGTGATCCCGTTCGCGCCCGGGCCGCGGCAGGCCGACTTGATGGTGGTGTCGGGCACCGTCACCGACAAGATGGCGCCCGCGATCAAGCGGCTGTACGACCAGATGCCCGAGCCGAAGTACGTGATCTCGTTCGGCTCCTGCTCGAACTCCGGCGGCCCGTACTGGGACTCGTACTGCGTGACCAAGGGCGTCGACCAGATCATCCCGGTCGACGTGTACGTACCCGGCTGCCCGCCGCGGCCGGAGGCGCTGCTGCAGGGCATCCTCAAGCTGCAGGAGAAGATCGCCGGCGAGAACGTGACCTCGCGGTACGACGAGCCGTCGGCCGCGGCGTTGACGCGGGGGCTGGTGCAGCCGTGAGCGCCGACGCACTCGAGGCGCTGACCAGCGCCGGGATCGCCGCGACGTCGGCCGACAGCTTCGGCCCGGCCGCGGTCGACGTACCGCCGGAGGCGTGGGACGTCGCGCACGAGATCCTGCGGGACACCGTCGGGCTGACGTTCTTCGACTTCCTGAGTGCCTCCGACGAGCTCAAGGACGGGTTCCGGGTGGTGTCGCATCTCGCGGACTTCTGGGGCGGATCGCAGGTCGACCACGTCCTGGTCCGGACGCTGGTGCCGCGCGACAACGCCGTACTGCCGTCGCTGTCGGACGTGTACGCCGGGGCGAACTGGCACGAGCGGGAGACGTACGAGATGTTCGGGATCTCGTTCCTCGGGCACCCGAATCTGACCCCGCTGCTGCTGCCGGACGAGTTCGAAGGGCATCCGCTGCGCAAGGAGTTCGTGCTCGCGTCGCGGGTCGCGAAGCCGTGGCCGGGGGCGAAGGAGCCGGGCGAGTCCGATCACGCGCCGGCTGGAGCGCCGAGTCGGCGGCGGACGTTGCCGCCTGGGGTGCCCGACCCCGAGAGCTGGGGGCCGCGACCGCCTGGGTCGCCCGATCCCGACCCGTTGGCGCCCGCGCAAGCCGCGTCGGCTCCGGCACGTCCGCGACGGGCTCCGGGTGAACGCCGTACACGCCGGCAGACCGACCAGAGCGCCGGTGGTGCGCCGGCTGCAACGGACCAGGGCGCCGGTGGTGCGCCGGCTGCGACGGACCAAGGTGCCGGTGGGGCGTCGGGTGACGCTACGAGCGAAGGGTCGGATCAGTCGTCGTGATTCCGTCGGCCGAGGAGCTGGCGCGGTACACCCTCGAGCGGCAGCATCCGATCACCCGGCGCTGGCAGCGGTCGCGCGCGAGTGGTACGGCATCCACCACCCCCGGTACGTCCGCCTGTGGAGTGCAGCGTCCGGCGTCGACGGCACGCTCCCGGATCGCCGGTTCCTCGCGGCACCGATCCGCGAGCTGCGCGCGTACGACGTACCGCCCGGCCTCGCGCTAGGAGGCGGCGGACGAGGGGCTGTTGTTCGATGTCACGGTCGACGACGAGTGGGCCGGCTACGTCGCCGCGGTGATCAAGCCCGACGACGCCCTCGGCCTCCCCGCGTATGTCGTCCGCGAACTCGTCCTCACCCCCGAACACCGCGGCCACGGCTACGGCCGCTACCTCAGCACCTTGCTGGCCCAGTCCCTCCCCGACCCGACCCGCATCTTGATCGGCACCATTCACGCCACCAATACCGCGGCCCGCACCGCAGCCCTCACCGCCGGCCGCCACGACATCGGCGGCTGGCTTCAACTACCCCTCTGACCTGGGCGGAAGGCGGGGGCGTGGTGTTGGGCCCAGGTGGTGAAGGGGAGGGCGGGGCGGCCGGTGAGGTGGGGGACTGTGGTGCTGACCGGCTCGGGGTTGTGGATCAAGGAGGTCCAGTACGCGAGGGCGCTGTCGACGAAGGCTGGGTCGGCGCCTTGGTCCAGGAGTTGCCTGCGGGCTTCCGCGTCGGAGAGGGCTTCGACCCGGATGTCCTTGCCGATTGCCTGCGCGATGATCTGGATCTGTTCGGCTTGGGTGCGGACTTCGGGGCCGGTGAGGTCGTAGCACCGGCCGATGTGATGGCCGTCGAGAAGGGACAGTACGGCGACCGCGGCGATGTCGCGCTCGTGGATGAGTGAGCGTCCCGCCTCGGGGGACGGGATGCGTACGACGTCGCTGGTGCGGATCTGGTCGGCCCAGGTCAGCGTGTTGGTCGCGAAACCACCCGGGCGGACGAACGTCCACGCCTTCCCGGCGTTTCGCAGCAGTTGCTCGACATCGCCCCACACCCCACCCGACGGCGCGTTCAGCGAGGACAGGTACACGACCCGCCGCGGCAACTCGTCGACCACGGCCGCAGCCCCGGACGCGTCGTACGCCGGCCACAACAGAAACGCGGCATCCACGCCGGCTGCGGCGCGCCGTACGGACGCCGGATCGAAAAGATCACCCGGCGCCAATTCGACGTCGGGCGGCAGTTCGGCGCCGGCCGGCGTACGGACGAGAGCCCGCACCGACACGCCCGCGGCGCGCAGTCCTTCGACGACATGCCGGCCGACGTGGCCGGTGGCTCCGGTGACAAGAATCGTGGTCATGGCCCACCACCCTGAGACCTCAACGCGGGTTGAGGTCAAGCCGAACCTACTAGGCTGAGCAACATGCTGGAGTTCGTGGTGCGGGTGGTGGGCGTCCTGGTCGCCTTCCTGGTGGCGCCCTTGCTGGTCGGGCAGGCCGAGCACAAGGTGATGGCGCACATGCAGTCGCGGCTCGGCCCGATGTATGCGGGTGGCTTCCACGGCTGGGCGCAATTGGTCGCGGACGGCGTGAAGTTCGTCCAGAAGGAGAGCGTGGTCCCGGCTGCTGCTGACCGCCGGGTGTTCGAGTGGGCCCCGCTGGTCGCGATCCTGCCGTACCTCGCCGCGCTGGCCGCGATCCCGCTCGCGCCCGGTCTGGTCGGTGCGGACCTGGACGCCAGTCTGTTCTTCGTGCTCGCGGTGATGAGCATCGGCGTGCTCGGATCGCTGATGGCCGGGTGGGGCAGCGGGAACAAGTACAGCCTGCTCGGCGGTCTGCGGGTCGCGGCGCAGCTGATGAGCTACGAGCTGCCGTTCGTGCTGTCCGCGGCGAGCGTCGCGGTCGCCGCCGGTTCGCTGAGCCTGACCGCGATCGGCCACGCCTGGAACCCGTGGTGGTTGCTGTGGCAGCTGCCCGGTCTGGTCGTGTTCTTCATCGCGGGGCTCGCGGAGCTGCAGCGGCCGCCGTTCGACATGCCGGTCGCGGACTCCGAGGTGATCTTCGGCCCGTACACGGAGTACACCGGGCTGCGGTTCGCGATGTTTCTGCTCGCCGAGTACGCCGGCATCGTCGTCCTCGCGGCGCTCACGACCGTACTGTTCCTCGGCGGCTGGAGTGGTCCGGGACCGGAGTCGATCGGGTGGATCTGGGCGCTGCTGAAGATCGCGCTCGTGTCGCTCGTGGTGATCTGGGTACGGGTCTCATTCCCGCGGATGCGCGCCGACCAGTTGCAGAAACTCGCCTGGCAGGGACTGGTTCCGGTCGCGCTGCTGCAGCTCGCCCTCACCGGCGTCGGCGTCGTACTTTTCTGAGTCTGTCGATCCGGGCCGACGCCGTTCGTGTAGAGGGCGAGAAGGAGGCGACGATGAACCAGTACCTGCTCAGCATCTACCAGCCCGACGGTCCCGCGCCGGAGCCCGAGGTGCTCGACCCGATCATGCAGGAGCTGAATCAGCTCAACGAGGAGATGCAGAAGGCCGGCGTCTGGGTGTTCGCGGCCGGCCTGCACCCGCCGGAGACCGCGACCGTGCTGAAGGCGAGCGGTGACGACCTCCTCGTCACCGACGGACCGTTCACCGAGGGCAAGGAGCATCTCGGTGGGTTCACCGTCATCCAGGTGGAGGACCTGGACGCCGCCCTCTACTGGGCGCGGCGGCTGGCCAAGGTCCTGCGCAACCTGTCGATCGAGGTCCGGCCGTTCCAGTCGTGACCCCTGATCTCGCGGTGATCTTCCGGGCCGAGCACGGGCGGGCGGTCGCTGTTCTGACGCGGGTGTTCGGTGACCTGGAGATCGCGGAGGACGCCGTGCAGGATGCGTTCGCGGCGGCGGTGGAGAAGTGGCCGGAGACCGGCGTACCACCGAGTCCGGCCGGATGGATCATCACGACCGCGCGCAACCGTGCGGTCGATCGCCTGCGCCGCGAGGCCGCGCGGGCGAGCAAGCAGGCCGAGGCGGCGCTGCTGCACGCCGAGAGCGAGCCAGTGGAGGAGGGTGCCGTGCACGACGACCGGTTGCGCCTGATCTTCACCTGCTGCCACCCAGCGCTCGCGCTGAACGTCCGCGTCGCGCTCACCCTGCGGATGCTCGGCGGGCTCACGACAGCTGAGATCGCCCGGGCGTTCCTGGTAGCGGAGCCGACGATGGCGCAACGGCTCGTCCGGGCGAAGGCGAAGATCCGTGCCGCGGGCATCCCGTACCGCGTGCCGTACGAAGCCGATCTGCCCGCGCGCGTCCGCGGCGTACTCGCTGTCGTATACCTGATTTTCAACGAGGGGTACGCCGCTTCGTCGGGCGATGCGCTGGTACGGGACGACCTGGCCGTCGAAGCGATCCGGCTCGGGCGGCTGATCGTCGACCTGATGCCGGACGAACCTGAGGCCGTCGGCCTACTCGCGTTGATGCTGCAGCAGCATGCTCGTCGTCCCGCGCGGGTCGCTGCGGACGGCAGCCTCGTCCTGCTGCGTGACCAGGACCGTTCGCTGTGGGACCGCGCATTGATCGACGAAGGTCAGGAGCTGGTCCGTGTCTGTCTCCGCCGCAACCAGCCCGGGCCGTATCAGCTCCAGGCCGCCATCAACGCCGTCCACGCCGACGCCGCGAGCGCGGAGGACACCGACTGGCGCCAGATCCTCCAGCTCTACGATCACCTGCTCGCCGTGGAGCCGACCCCGATCGTCGCGTTGAACCGAGCCGTCGCCGTCGCCGAGGTCGAAGGCCCCGAACCCGCCCTGGCCGTCGTCGACGCGTTGCAGCTCGACTCCTACTACCTCTTCCACGCCATCCGCGCCGACCTCCTCACCCGCCTCCACCGCCACCCCGAAGCCCGATCCGCCTACCAGGCCGCCCGCACCCGCACCACCAATCCGGCCGAACAAGCCTTCCTCCGCTCCCGCTCGAGGTAACGCGCCCGGCTCGGAGGCGCGCTGTCGGGCAGAGGTTTCGGCTAATGTCCTGCTAAGAGACGGGAGGTGGAGTGTGGGACTGCCTGGTAAGGGGCTGGTCGAGGGGCTGAAGGTCACGGCGCGGACCCTGGCCCGTCGGTCCGTCACCGAGCAGTACCCGGACGTTCTCCCGGAGCTGCCGCCGCGCAGCCGGGGTGTGATCGCGCTGATGGAGGAGAACTGCACCTCCTGCATGCTGTGCGCCCGCGAGTGCCCGAGCTGGTGCATCTATATCGACTCGCACACCGAGACCGCGCCGTCGGTCGGTGAGCAGGCCCGCGAGCGCAGCCGGAACGTGCTCGACCGGTTCGCGATCGACTTCAGCCTCTGCATGTACTGCGGGATCTGCATCGAGGCGTGTCCGTTCGACGCGTTGTTCTGGTCACCGGAGTTCGAGTACGCCGAGACCGACATCCGGAACCTGACCCACGAGAAGGACCGGCTCCGCGACTGGATGTGGACCGTCCCGGCGCCGCAGCCCATCGACCCCGGCCCGGTCACCGCTCCGGAGCCGCCCACCGATGCCGGGCAGGCCACCGAGGACGAAGCGTGACCACTGTTCTGTTCGCCGTCGCCGGCGTGGTGGCGGTGGTGGCGGCCGTCATGGTTGTGGTGTCCCGCCGGATCGTGCACGCCGCGCTCTGGCTGGTGCTCGCGCTGGGCGCCGTCGCCGGCTGCTTCGGTGCGCTGCAGGCGGAGTTCGTCGCGCTGGTCCAGATCCTGGTGTACGTCGGCGCGATCGTCGTACTGGTCCTGTTCGCGTTGATGCTCACCAAGGCACCGACCAACCCGTTGCCCGAGCTCACCACCGGCCGCAGCCCGTTCGCCGCTGTGGCCGCGGCGGTCCTTGCGGTGCTGCTCGGCAGCGGCGTGATTCTTGCCTTCGGCAACGAGAAGATCGAGCCGGTGACGGACGGATCCGCCGAGGCCGTCGGGACGCAGGTCTTCAAGCACTGGGTGCTGCCGTTCGAGGTCCTCTCGGTCCTGCTGCTGGCCGCACTGATCGGCGCGATCGCGCTGTCCCAACGCAGCGGCGCCACTCAGCGCAGGGCCGCGAGCCGGCGAGAGAAGGAGGGCTGACATGCCGTTGGTCCTCCCGCTGTTGCTGGCGGTCGTCCTGTTCTGCATCGGCGTGTACGGCGTCCTCGCGCGCCGCAACGTGATCACGATGCTGATGTCGTTCGAGCTGATGCTGAACGCGGTCAACCTCAACCTGGTCGCCTTCGACGCCTGGCGGGTGAACGAGGCGACCGGCCAGACCCTCGCGATCTTCGTGATCACGCTGGCGGCGGCCGAGATCGGTCTCGGCCTGGCGATCGTGCTGCTGCTGTTCCGCGGCCACGGTCACGTCGACGCCGACGCGGCCCGCGATCTGGTGGAGCGGTCATGAACCCAGCCGTCATGGTGGCCACCGTCTGGCGCGTCACCGGTGTCGCGTTCTCCTTGCTCGTCCTGCTGTTCGCCGCGCTGCTGTACGGCGCCACCCCGGACCAGGTCGGATTCCTGAACTCCCAGGTCGGCGACCTCACGATCGGCTTCGCGGTCCGCACCGACGACCTGACGGTGCTGATGCTGGCGGTCGTCGGCGTCATCGCGACCTGCGTGCAGGTGTATTCGCTCGGATACCTCCATCAGCGCCCGGCGTCGTATCACGCGCTCGTCACCTTGTTCACCGCGGCGATGGTGACGGTCGTGGTGTCGGACAGCCTGTTCTTCCTGCTGATCGGCTGGGAAGTGATGGGTGCCTGTTCGTACCTGCTGATCGGCCACTACTGGGAGCGTCGCGACGCCCGGTCGGGCGCGGTCAAAGCGTTCCTGATCACCCGGTTCGCCGACGTCGGGTTCCTGTTCGGAATCTTTGTGCTCGGCGTGGCCGCGGAAACGTTCCGGATTTCGGAGATCGATCCGGCGCGGATGTCCGGCGCCGCGCTGACCACCGGCACGCTGCTGCTCCTGGTCGGCGTCGTCGGCAAGTCCGCGCAGGTCCCGCTGCAGACCTGGCTCCCGGACGCGATGCCCGGCCCGAGCCCGGTCAGCGCGCTGATCCACGCGGCCACAATGGTCGCGGCCGGCGTGTTCCTGATCGCCCGGATGTACGACGTGTTCAGCGCGTCGGCCACCACGCTGACCGTGCTCGCGATCGTCGCCTGCGTGACGATGCTGTTCGCGGCCCTGTGTGCGAGCGCTGCCGTCGAAGTAAAACGTGTTCTCGCCTGGTCGACGGTCAGCCAGCTCGCGATCATGTTCGCGGCGTTGTCCCTGGGCACCGAGGACGGCCGGCATGCCGCGCTGTTCCACCTGGTGACGCACGCCGCCTTCAAGGGCCTGCTGTTCCTCTGCGCCGGCGTGCTGCTGCATCAGGTCGGCAGCGCGGCGCTCGTCGTCCTGCGCCGGTACACCCGCCGCGGGAAACTGAGGAAAACGCTGCAGGTCACGTTCCTGACCATGACGGCCGGTCTTGCGGCGCTCGCCGGTGTCCCCGGTTTCGCGGGCTTCTTCTCCAAGGACGCGGCCATCGAGGCTGCCTGGGAGAAGGCCGGCGACGGTTCGGCGGTCGGCTGGCTGGTGCTGATCTCGATCTGCCTGACAGCCGTCCTCACCGCGTTCTACTGCCTACGGCTCTGGCTGTGGACGTTCTTCCGCACACCCGCGCTGGCCGGCGGCATCGGTGCGTTCGAGGACGGCGACGCGGCGGCCGACCTCGACGAGCCCGACACCTCCAAGCTGCGCGACGCGCCGTGGATCATGCTCGCGCCGCTCGTGCTCCTCGCCATCGCCTCGATCGCGCTCGGGTACGCCGACGGTCTGCACCTCAACTGGGTCATCGGCCTGATCTCGACCGCGCTCGTTCTGCTCGGTGCGCTCCCGGCGTACTCGCTGTGGCGCCGCGGGGCGGACCCGCGCCCGGTCGTGTTCGAGCGTGAGTTCGGCGTGGACCCGGCGTACCACGCGCTGGTCGTGGTGCCGGTCCGGTGGCTGGCGAAGCTGACGGTCGCGGGGGACCGGGACGTCATCGGCGCCTACGTGCGAGCGATCGGGCGGACCGGGATGCTCGCGTCGCAGGGATTCCGCCGCTTGCAGACCGGCAACGTGCAGACGTACCTGACCGCAGCGGTCATCGGCGTGGTGGCACTGGCTGTCCTCGCGGGGGTGATCAGCTCGTGAACGCGATCCTGCTGGCGATTCTCTTCCTGCCGTTGCTCGCGGCGGCCGCGCTGTGGTCGATCCCGGCGGCGATCGGCGACCGGCTCGCGGCGGCGTACGGCTCGGTGATCTCCGGGCTGGTCCTGGTCGGCTCGCTGCTGCTCTGGCCGCGGACGGATGGCTGGTTCGCGTACACCGAGACCGAGGGGCAGCTGCTCGGTGACGACGTCCGCCCGCTGCACGCGGTCGTGGACCTGCCGTGGATCCCGTCGCTGGGCGTCCGCTTCCACCTCGGCGTCGACTCGATCTCGGTGCCGCTGATCGTGCTCACCGCGCTGCTGACGTTCCTGTGCTGCATCTACTCGCTGAAGACCACACCGCGGATCGGCCGGACGCGGTCGCTGATCGCGCTGCTGCTGGTGATCGAGGCCGGCGTGATCGGGACGTTCTCGGCGATGGATCTGGTGCTGTTCTTCGTCTGCTTCGAGATCGTGCTGATCCCGATGTGGCTGGTCATCGACATCTGGGGCGATCACCACGACGCCGCCGGGCGGAAACGCGCCGCGACCACGTTCGTGCTGATGACCGTGTTCGGTTCCGCACTGATGCTGCTCGGTTTCCTGCTGGTGCAGCGGGTCGCCGGGACGTTGGACATCGTCGAGTTGACCCGCTCGCCGGTCGCCGGCGGGCACGGGGTTCCGCTGGCCGCCGCCGTCCTCATCGCGGTCGGGTTGGCGGTGAAGGTGCCGCTCTGGCCGCTGCACATCTGGCTCCCGGATGCGCACGCGAAGGCGCCGACGGTCGGTTCCGTGCTGCTGGCCGGCGTCCTGCTGAAACTCGGGACGTACGGCCTGATCCGCATCCTGGTCCCGGTGCTGCCGGACGCGACCGCCACCATCGCGCCGTACCTAGGCGCCTTCTCGACCGTGGCGATCGTCGCCGGTTCGCTCGCGTGTCTCGCGCAGACCGACGTGAAGCGGCTGATCGCGTACTCGAGTGTCGGGCACATGGGCTTCATCGGGCTCGGCATCGCGACCATGTCACCGGCCGGCCTGCGCGGCGCGCTGTTCGCGAACATCGCGCACGGCCTGATCACCGGGCTGCTGTTCTTCCTGGCCGGCGCGATCAAGGACCGCCACGACACCAGCGACCTGCGCGCGATCGGCCGGGCCCTGTACGCGAGGCTGCCGCGGATCGCCGCCCTGCTCACCTTCGCTTCGCTGGCGTCGCTCGGGCTGCCCGGGCTGGCCGGGTTCTGGGGCGAGATGCTGGTTCTGCTCGGCGCCTACGAACCGGCCGAGTGGTTGCCGCGGACAACCTTCCTGATCTTCATGGTGATCGCCGGTCTCGGCACGGTGCTGACCGCGGCGTACTTCCTGCGACTGGTGCGCAACCTCTGCCAGGGCGACCCGGCCGAACATCCGCCCGCCGCCTTCGCGGTCGACCTGAGCCGGATCGAGCTGATCACCTGGGCGCCGCTGATCGTGCTGACCGTGCTGCTCGGGCTCTGGCCCGGCCTTCTCCTGCAGCAATGGAGTGTCCTATGACGCTCACGTGGACCGATTGGCAGGCGGTCGCCGTACCGCTGGTGCTGGCGGTCGGCGCCGTCGCCGTGCTGCTCATCGACAGCTTCTGGAAGAGCGCTTCGGCCGAGTTCCGGCATTGGATCGTCACGGCACTGACCAGCGCGGTGATCCTGTTCGGCCTTGTCTTCGTGTGGGCGCACCGCGACGACTTCAAACCCGCCTTCTGCCGGCCGGCGCTCGAGGGTCCGGCGGAGTGCAGCCTGGTCCTGGAACCGTTGACGGCCGGGTTGTGGGCGGTGCTCCTGATCGGTGGCCTCGGCGTCGTCGGCCTGTCGGCGTACCGGTTGCTGGCGGCGGAGGTGCCGATCGGGGAGTACCACTTCCTGCTGCTCAGCGCGCTGACCGGCGCGACGGTGCTGGCCGGCGCGCGGGACCTGGCCACGCTGGTGATCGCGCTCGAGGTGGTGTCGCTGCCGAGCTTCGCGATGGTCGGGTTGCGGCGCGACCGGCGCGGTTCCGAAGGCGCGCTGAAGGCGTTCCTGGTGTCGGTGCTGTCGACGGCCGTGATGCTGTTCGGCATCTCCTATCTGTACGGCGTGACCGGCTCGCTGTACCTGTCCACGATCGCGAACCAGCTGACCGGCCTGGACCCGGACCTCGCCCGGGTGGCGTTCGCGGCCGGGCTGTTCGTCGTCGTCGGGTTCGCGTTCAAGATCGCGGCGGTACCGTTCCACGCCTGGCTGCCGGACACGTACGTCGGTGCGCCGATCGAGGTGACGACGTTCCTCGCGGTCGTGTCGAAGTCGGCCGGTGTCGCGGGGCTGCTCGTCGTGGTGACGGCCGGGATCGCGCCGACCGGATCGCAGCTGCGGACCGCGATCGCGATCCTCGCCGCCGTCACGATGACCGTCGGGAACTTGGCGGCGCTGCGTCAGGTCGAGGCGGTGCGACTACTCGCATGGTCGTCAATCGGCCAGGTCGGGTTCCTGCTCGCACCGTTGGCGGCCGCGGATGCGCAGGCAGTCGTCGGCTACTTGGCGGCGTACGTCGTGGTCACGCTCGGCGCCTTCGGGGCGGTCGCGGTCGTCCAGCGGCATCGTCCCGGCGGATTGCTGACTGACTATCGCGGCATGGTCCGGTCCGAGCCGGGGCTGGCTGCCTCGCTGATCTTCTTCCTCGTGGTGCTGGCCGGGCTACCGCCGGGGCTGGCCGGGCTGTTCACGAAGTTCGCGGCGTTCCAGGCGGTCATCGACGCGCATCTGGGGTGGCTGGCGATCGTGATGGCGGTCAACGTCATGATCGGTTTGGCCGTGTACCTGCGCTGGATCACCGAACTGTTCCGGCTGCCTGCCGAGGACCCGTTCTCGGTCGACATCGAGACGCCGGCGGTCACGATGATCTCCCTGTGTACTGCGGTCGGCGTCGTGCTGTCCGTACTGCCCAGCATCATGTTCGCGCTCGCCACCTGACACCTTCCGGCCATCACGACAGGCGTGCGGACGTCCGCTATTAGCGTGGGAGGCATGTTCGCACGAGGAATGGCCGGGCTGGTGTTGCTGCTGACGCTGGTCGCCTGCAGCGGCTCGGACAACAATGCGGAACCGTCGCCGAGTACGACGTCATCATCGAGTGCCCAGTCCAACCAGCCGTCGAGCGAGCCGGTACCCGAGGCCGCGGACGGCCAGAACTACGCGGCGTGTAACGACGGGACCTGCGAAGTCCTGATCCGCGGTCAGGCGGTGCTCACCTTGAACGGTCAGAAGAACACGGTCACCGTGACGGACGGCACGGTCAAGCTGGTCCACGGCACCGGGTACGCGAGCGTCGGCGGCGGTGGTTCCACCAGTTGGGGATCGTCCGACGGGCCGCTGCACACCGTTTCCCTCAAGTACGCCGAGGGCGACACCGCCGTGGTCGTCCTCACGACGCGGAGTTAGTGCGCGCCAGGAAATCCTCGTACTGCGCCCAGACGCGCCGCCACAACGTGTCGCGATCGGCTGCGGAGTAGTGCGGCAGCGGCAACCGGAACACGTCCGCGAGCGCCGCGAAGTAGTCGGCCGGCCGGTCCAGCAGCGTGCTGTCGACGCGGTCGGAAAACGTTTCGCTCAGGCCGATGGAACGCAGTACGACAATCGATTCCGGCGTCCGGCGGAACGCGGACGCGAGTTTGACGAACGGCGACGACGGATCGGCGGAAAGCTCGGCGTGCTTGGCCGCGAACGCGTCGAAGGTCACCGGCGCGGACTCGAAGTCCATGCCGATCAGGCTCGCGCGCGGATCATTGTCGAGCCGCCAGCCGTCGACCTTCTCCGACGGACGCAGCCGCAGCGTGAACGGGTCCTGCTCGGACTCGCCGGTCTCCAGCGGCATCGGGTACCGCAGCCCGTCGCCGAGGCCCGCGTCGACGAGCCACTCGCGCTCCGGATCCTCGACGAGCCCGCTCACGGTGAGCACCAGGTGGCTGCCGTCGACGTCGCCGGGATGGGTCGCGGTCTGGACACCGCCGCGGTGCATCCGGACCCGGTACCCGAGCTCGGTCAGCAGCAGCGCGAACGTCCCGTTCAGCTGGAAGCAGTACCCGCCGGTCTCGCGCGCCACGATCCGCTTCGCGACGTCCTCCGGCTCGAACGCACCACCCGGCATCAGTTGGTACTGCACGGTCTCGTACGGCACCTGATCCACGAACGCCGCATGCAGTTCCCGCAACCCCTCGAGCCGCGGCGGACCGCCGTACGTGCCGAGCCCGATCCGTTCCAACATCGCTGCCGTGTCCACGGCCAGACCATATGTCAGACCACCGACAGACCCCAACGAGGTCAACAGCGGTCCGGATCGATGCGGATCACGGCGGTCGGCTTTCCGAGCTGCGGACCTGGCGGTGCTGTGGCGCCGAGCGCCTGGCAGGGTATGCGGTATGACCTCTGAGCGGATCTATGTAGGGAGCTACACGAGTCAGCCCGGTGGCGGCGACGGGATCGGGTTCGGGCCGGTGGACGCGATCGCGGCCGTGGCGACGATCGCCGACCCGTCGTTCCTGGTCAGGTCCGCGGACGGGCGGTTCCTGTACACCACGAACGAGCAGGACGACGGCAAGGTCTCGGCGTTCGCGATCGGTGCGGACGGCGGGCTCGAGCTGCTGAACCAGCAGTCCACCGGCGGCATGCACCCGTGCCACCTGGACATCGACCCGTCCGGCCGGTACCTGCTGTCGGCGAACTACACGTCGGGGTCCGTCGCCGTCCATGCGCTGCAGGACGACGGTTCGCTCGGCGAGCGGGTGTTCTTCGTGCAGCGCTCGGGGACCGGGCCGAACGCTGAGCGCCAGGAGGGTCCGCACGCGCACCAGATCGCCTTCGATCCGTCCGGCACCTATGTGTTCGACGTCGATCTCGGGTCCGACACGGTCTACTCGTCGACGCTCACCGGCGCCGGTGAACTGCAGGAGGTCAGCCGGCTGCAGATCCACCCGGGCGCGGGCCCTCGGCACCTGGTGTTCCACCCGACGGCGAGCGCGGCGTACGTGATCAACGAGCTCGACTCGACGCTGACCGTGTGCAGCTACAGCGACGGGAAACTGCAGGTCGCGCAGACTGTCTCGACCCGGCCGGCCGACTCGCCCGGTGAGAACTTCCCGGCCGAGCTGCTGATCTCGGCCGACGGGCGGTTCGTGTACGGGTCGAACCGGGGCGACAACACGATCGCCGTGTTCGCGACCGCTGCCGACGGGCTGAGTGTCGAACTGGTCCAGACCATCGGGTCGGGTGGGGACTGGCCGCGGCATCTTGCCTTCAGCAACGACGGGACCCAGCTGTACGCGGCGAACGAGCGGTCGGACCAGATCGCGCTGTTCAGCATCGGCGCGGACGGGCAGCTGACGCAGGCCGGCGAGCCGGTCGCCTGGCCGAAACCGGTCTGTATCCTCCCGGTCTGACCTGCTCGGCGGACGCCCACCACTCACCAACCTCGCCTCGCCGGGCCGCCGCACGCTCAGCCGGCGGCGGTTCGGGCCGATTCGGCGCGGTTGGTGAGTGCTGCACGTCCGCCTCGCGCCGCCAACACGAGCCCGCCCGCGGCCACCAAGGCCGCGGCGAGGAAGCCGAAGCCACGATCCGTGGCCGCGGCGACCAGGCCGAAGCACGCCGGGCCGAGCCCGTTGGCCAGGTCGATGCTCATGCTGACGGTGCCCATCACCGCGCCGCGCTCGTTGGCCGGCGCCCGTTCGAGCGCCAGCATCATGATCGCGGGCGTTCCGAGCGCCACGCCGATGCCGAGGAGAGCGGTACCGGCCACGAGGCCCGCCGTCGACCGCCATCCGCCGATGACAACCAGTGCGATCGTCGAACACAGCAACGCGATCCGCACACTGCGTGCCGCGCCCAGCCGGTCGGGAATGCGAGCCCCGGCGCTGCGGATCACCACGACGATCCCGGCGAACCCGAACAGCAGCAGACCGGCGCCGGACAGCCCCAGATCGAGCGCGTACAGCGGTACGAAGGCCAGGAACCCCGCCATACCCCACACCAGCGCGAGCAGCAGCAGCGCAGGTACGACGGCCGCCCGCGGCACGAGCCGCGCGTGCCTTGCATCGGTCACGGTTGTGTCCGGCCGTGTCTCACCGACTCCGAGCGCCAGCAGTACGGCGATCCCGGCCGACCCGGCAGCGACCAGCCACACCACGGTGGCGCCGGCCGTCGCGAACAGGAGTTCGCCGAGCGGTGGGCCGACCGCGAGGCCGACGTACAGGGAGAGCGAGAACAAGCTGATCGCCTCGCCGCGGCGCTCGGCCGGCGCGAGGTCGGTCATCGCGGTCAGCGCACCGACGAAGAAGAAGGCGTCGCCCACACCGGTGAGCAGCCGCAGTGCCGCGAGCATCTCGACCGAGTCGGCCCACCCGTACGCCGCGACCGAGGCCGCGAACGCGATCCCGCCGCCCGCCATCGCGACCGCCCGCCCGCGCCGGTCGACGAGCCGACCCGCCCACGGCCGGAGGACCAGGGCGGACAGACTGAAGGCCGCGACCACCAGACCGACGGCGAGGTTTCCACCAGCCAGCGCACCGGCGACGTGCCGTGGCACCGTCGGTACCAGCAGGCCGTCGGCGAGGAAGTAGGCCAGAGCAGCGCCCCCCAGCAGCACGAACTGTGGCGTGACCAGACGCGTTCGAGTCGTTGCTGTTGTGCTCATGAGGCTCACAATGGCCCTACGGGGACCAGCCGGTCATCGGTAGTTCTGCCCATCCCGAGGAGGGATGCGATGGGACAGCAGGATCCGCGGCTCGCGGAGCTGCTCTGCGCGCTGTCGGTGGCCCTCGACCTGGCGATGGAGCAGCGCCCGGAGAAGTCGATGCGCAGCTGCCTGGTAGCTGTCCGGCTGGCCGAGCGGCTCGGCGTACCCGACCGGCGCACGGTCTACTACACGACGTTGCTGCGCCACCTCGGCTGTACGGCGACCGCGCACGAGGAAGCGCACCTCATGGGGCCGCGGGCTCGCGAACTGCGGCCGCAAGCGGAGCAGACGGATACCGCCAGCCGTCGCGAGTCGCTGGCCCTGCTGAGCCAGGTGGGGCGTGGTACGGGAGTACGCCGGCTGCAGTACGTCGCGCGCACGGTGCGAGCGGGTGACGACGACATCCTTCGGGCGGTGTGCGAGGTGGGGAGCATGCTCGCCTCCCGGCTTCCGCTGGGGCCCGCGGTGAGCGAGGCGATCTACCAGAATCTCGAACGCTTCGACGGCAAGGGACGGCCCCGCCGGCTCGCCGGATCGGAGATCGCGATCGCTACGCGGATCGCAGAGGTGGCCACGCAGGCGGTGATCCATCGCTCGGCCGCCACCTTGCGGGAGCGGCAAGGCGGGTGGCTGGATCCTGAGGTGGTTGCCGCGTACGACGAGTCGCTGCTGGCGGACCTGGACGACATCGACGTCTGGGAAGCGGCCGTCGACGCCGAACCGCAGCCGTGGTGCCGGGCGACCGATCTGGACGAGTTGGCGCGGACATTCGCGTACTTCGTGGACCTCACGTCGCCGTACCTGCTCGGGCACTCCACCGGCGTCGCCGCGCTGGCTGACCGGGCTGCCGGTTTAGTGGGGTTGCCAGAGCATGAGCAGGCCACGCTGCGTCGGGCGGCCCTGCTGCACGACATAGGGCGGGTGAGCGTGCCCGCGTCGGTGTGGGAGCGGCAGGGTCCGTTGCGGCGGTCCGAGTGGGAGCAGGTGCGGTTGCACCCTTACCAGTCGGGGCGGATCCTCGGGCGTTCCGTCGTACTGCAGCCGATCGCGTCGCTGGCTGCTGACCACCACGAGCGGCTCGACGGGTCTGGGTACACGCGGCAGGTGAAGGGGAGTGAGCTGTCGATCGCGGCGCGGTTGCTGGCGGCGGCAGACTGCTACCAGGCGATGACGGAGGACCGTCCGCATCGGTCGGCGCATTCGCCGTCGGGTGCTGCCGAGCTGCTGCTGGGGCAGGCGACGGCGGGGCGGTTGGACGTGGACTGCGTGCAGGCAGTGCTGGCAGTGGCCGGGCAACAGGTTCCCGGCCACCGCCTGCCTCGACCGGCCGGTCTCACCGAGCGGGAGGTCGAGGTACTGCGCCTGGTCGCGCGCGGGGCGTCGAACGCCGAGATCGCGCACGAGCTGGTGGTGTCACGTCGTACCGCGGAACATCACGTGCAGCACATCTACGGCAAGATCGGAGTGTCGACTCGCGCCGCGGCCGCGCTGTTCGCGATGCAGCACGGGATGTTCACGGTGTGACTCAGACCGTGACGAGCTTTTCGAAGAAGAACTCGTGCTTGAGGAACGACACGTCGTACTCGTGGCCCGGGTACGGCGGGTTCAGCTGCGACGCCTGGAAGAGTCGCCAGCCGTCCTTCAACGCGTCCAGTCCGGTCGCGTACGGCGGTACGTCGCTGTCGCCCGTGGTGGGATGCGTGGCGCCGGTGCCGTCGTACGTCGACCAGCCGACCACGCGGGCGTCCAGCGCGGAAGAGGCCAGGTAGAGGACGAGGACCTGCTGGCGGATGTTCGCCTGCTGCCCTGTGGTTTGCGGGGTTTCGACGGTGGCGGTCATACCATCTCCTTCTTGTTCGCCCGGCCGCTGGCGTGCGGGTTGTCGACGCGTTGGGTGACGACGCGCTGCGGGCGGTTCTCGACGCGGGTGACCCAGTAGTTCGGGTCGTAGGTGTCGTCGCCGGTGAGGGCCTGCCACAGCTTGATGCGGTTGAAGCGCTCCAGTCGGCCGGTGGCGTTCTCGTACCACGGGAAGCCCTGCTCCAGCTCGGCCGCGACCTGCTCGTCGTACAGGTCGTCGGTGTTCCACAACCGCACCTGGCGGACGGTCGGGTTGAAGCGGATCTTGAACATGTAGCGGTCGATGTCGCTGTCGTTCTTGCGGCCGCCGTGCCAGATGCCGTGGTGCAGGAATTGGACCGTGCCGGCCGGGCAGACCAGGCGGGTCTGGCCGAGCAGGTTCTGGTAGCGGCCGGTGTCGGACTCGTTGGTCCGGCGCAGGTGGCTGCCGGGAACGCTGAGCGTGCCGCCCATCTCGAGCGTCACGTCCTGCGGGTAGTACATGAGCTGGACGTCGAAGGCGTCGGTGCGGACGTCGATGATCGCGTCACCGTGCAGGTTCTGCGCCTCGCCCTCGTGGGCCTTGCGGATGTGGACCGCGTGGTGGTCGACGGTCGGCTCCGGCCCGACCAGGCTGTGGATCGCGCCGGCCACCTCGGGCAACTGCACGAGCCGCTGGACGAACTCGCTGTCCACGAACGCCTCGGACAGCGGTGTACCGTACGGAACGCCCGGGATTCCGGCCTGCAGAACCTCGATCGCCTGCCGGTTCATCTCGTCCGGCACGACGGCGTCCATCCGGAGCGACCCGGTGGCCACGAAATGCGCCATCTGGACCGAGGTGAGCAGCTGCTTGCGATGCGGATGGGGCATGGAGACTCCCATGGTGGGGTGGTGGTTGCTACTCCACCAGGCTAGGTACGGCGAGCGCTTTCTCGCGTGGGCTGTGTTCACCACTGGTGGTAATTTCTCACCATGCCTGATCTGCTCGCGCTGCATCTCGCGGAACCGCCGGAGGTGCTGAACGTCGGCGCCGGCGTGCACGGCGTCCGCGGTCTGCGCGACGTTTTCCGATTGCCGGACTTGTGGCAACTGCACCTGTACAGCTACGCGGCCGAGCTGACGCTGTTGGGTACAACGTTTTCCGTCGCGCCCGGATACGTGTCGCTGACGCCGGCCGGGACTCAGGTGCAGTTCGACTACCGCGGGCGTTCCGAGCACCTGTACGCGCACTTCCGGCCGGTCGTCGCCGGTGAACCGGTGGCGCTGCCGGTCGTTCAGGACGCCGGCGAGAGTGCGCCGATGTTGTCGGCATTGCTGCGGTCGGCGATCGAGTCCTCGCCGTCGGGCTCGTCGCGGACGACCGCTGACGTGTGGAGCGCGTTGTGGCGGATCGCGAATCTCACGCCGGCCAGCACCGAGACGCGGCACCCGTCGGTCGCGACCGCGATCGCGCATATCGAGGCGAACCTCGCACAGCCGTTGACGGTGCCGGAGCTGGCCCGTCTGGCGGGGGTCTCGCACAACCACCTCACGCGGCTGTTCCAGGCCGAGACCGGGTCGACGGTGATCGCCTACATCCGCCGCCGGCGGATGGCCCGTGCCCGGCACTTGCTGGTGTCGTCGACGCTGTCGATCCCCGCGATCGCCGCGTCGGTCGGGATCCCCGACCTGCAAGCCTTCAACAAAACCTGCCGCCGCGAACTGGGGCGGTCCCCGCGCGCCGTACGCGGCTGACGGCGCGACGGCCGGCGCCGGGATCATATGGCGGTAAGGGTTCGGTCGGGTGCCGGGGGCGACGGCCGGTCAGCGTTATTGGCGGTGACGCTCCGACAGGGTTGGGGCTAACGTTCGGGACGTGTATGAGCTGATTCTCGCGGCCGACGCGCCCGAGCTGGACGACGAGGCAGAGCAGCGGTTCGCGGAGGACTGGCCGGAGTTCATCTTCCACGACGAGGGCGTGCCGCCCTACCGCGATCGGCGCCGGGAGTACTTCGCCGACTGGGAGTTCTACTTCGTCGACGCGACTGATGACGGCCGGCGGCTGATCGCGGGGTGCTGGGCCGTGCCGCTGGCGTGGGACGGCACGGTCGAGGATCTGCCCGGTGGGTTCACCGACTCGTTGGCGCGCTCGGTGACGGAACACGAGGAAAACGTTGTACCGAACACCTGCGTGCTGATGGCGGCCGCCGTACGTTCCGACGAACAAGGACAGGGACACGCGGGCCGGGTGATCGCCGCACTCCGTGATCACGCGGCGGCGAACGGCCTCGAAAAGATGATCGCGCCGGTTCGACCGACCTCGAAGTCCCGGTATCCGCTGACGCCGATCGAGATCTTCATGACCTGGACCCGCGACGACGGCCTGCCGCTCGACCCTTGGCTGCGCACGCACGTCCGCCTCGGCGCCACGCTCCTGGCCCCCGCCCCGGCCTCCCAGACGATGACCGGCTCCGTCACCGACTGGGAAAACTGGACCAGAATGCAGTTCCCGTCCACCGGCACCTACACGATCCCGGACGGCCTCACTGTCCTGCACATAGACCGCGAAGCAAACACCGGCACCTACACCGAACCCAACATCTGGCTCCGGCACGCCTGAATCCCACTGCGGACCGCGCGCCGTGGTCACCTTGGCCAGCGTTCACGCTGGGCGGCGCGGGGTCAGTTTGGCGTGGCGAGGGCGGCGAGGCCTTCGCTGAGGACGCCCTTCAGGACTCCGAGGGCGAAAGCGTTCTCCGGGCCTTCGAGGGCCTGGTGGGACCAGCCGACAACGTCCTCGTACGCCCTGACGTGCCGGTAGTACCGGACCGCGTCCTCGTCGATCGCATGCGCGCCGTACCCGTCCAGGAAAGCGTTTCGCTGATTTTCCGTGACGGGCCCGAACTCGCCCATCCCACCGAGCATGAACATCAGATCCTGTTCCCGCGGCGCGTAGATCACGTCGTCCCAGTCGATCAGCCGCAACCCGTCACCGACCAGCACGTTGCCGAGATGCGGATCGCCATGACACACCACCCGCGGCCCGGTCGGCTTTTCCGGCCTGTTGCCGAACAGGTCCGCGATGACGTCCTCGTACTGCTCCCACACCGCCGCCAAATCCGCGCCTTCAGGCGTCTTCAACCCCGCGCGAACTTCCTCCGCGAGCGCCGACATCCGCGCATCGATATGACTGTGCCGCGGCAGAGCATCCCGCAACCTCATCGGCGGCTCGGCGTCGTGCACGCGGCGGAGCAGTACGCCGTACTCCGACCACTGCTCGTCGGTCAGCCCGGTCTCCGCCGCCCGTTGTCCGTCGATCCACGGCGTCACCGTCAACCGCTTCTTCGCGTGGACGCTCCACAAACCACCTTCAATGGTCCGCACCATCTCCGGCACCCCGGCGATTCCACAATCGGCCAGGTACGCCGCGACCTGATGGCCCGTCTTCGTCCCCGCCCCGCTCCACTTCACCGCGTACGTGTTGGTCGCTGTCGACGCCTTCCACACCTGCGCCGCGACGTCCGCACCGTGATGCACCGCTGTGAGCTCCACCACGTCGAGCCCGAAGTCCGCCAGCAGCCACTTCCGCATCAACGTCTCGCCCACGGCACCAGCATGCCCGGCAACCGGCCGCCCCAGCGAGCCGATTACCGGGCACGTCTCAGTCGGCTATGCAGCCCGTCGTACGCCAGCCCGCCGTACGCCAGCCCGCCGTACGTCAGCCCGCCGTACGTCAGCGCCGTACGTCAGCGTCGTACGTCAGCGGTAGTTCACGAACTGGACGGCGAAGTCGTAGTCCTGCTCGCGGACCAGCTTCTGAACAGCCTGCAGATCGTCGCGGCTCTTGCTCGACACCCGCAGTTCGTCGCCCTGGATCTGCGCCTTGACACCCTTCGGCCCCTCGTCGCGGATCAGCTTGGAGATCTTCTTCGCGTTCTCCTGCGTGATGCCGGCGTCGATCGTGGCGTTGATCTTGTAGACCTTCCCGGACAGCTTGGGGTCGTCCGCCTGCAGCCCCTTCAGCGAGATCTGCCGCTTCACCAGCTTGTCCTTGAACACGTCCAGGACCGCGTTCACCCGCTCCTCGGTGTTCGCCTGCATGTCGATCGACTCGCCGGACCACTTGATCGCGGCATCCACGTTCTTGAAGTCGAACCGCTGGCTGATCTCCTTCGCCGCCTGGTTCACGGCATTGTCCACCTCCTGACGGTCCACCTTGTTCACGATGTCGAAGGAGGACTCCGAAGCCATGGGCACTTCCTTTCCGATTTGCTGTGAGGGCCACTACCTGTTGTATCGTCTCCCACGCCGGTTCACGAACCGGCAGCACCCTGGCGGGTTGCCCGAGCGGCCAAAGGGAGCAGACTGTAAATCTGTCGGCGTATGCCTACGCAGGTTCGAACCCTGCACCCGCCACCGTGAGAGTACGGCCCGTAATCTGCGGAAACGCAGAGTGCGGGCCACTTTCGTAGCTGGGGTTGTGTCTTCTGCGTCCGTCGCAGTACGGCGAGCCGGCGTCGGGCATGATCGGTCCGAGTGGTGCGTCCGGCCTGTTCGTCACAGGAGGTTCCATGCCCAAGGGGTACTGGGTCAGCGTCTACAACAGCATCTCCGACCGGGAGAAGCTGGCTGCCTACGACAAGCTGGCCGGTCCGGCCGTGCGGGCCTTTGGTGGGCGGCTCCTGTCCCGCGGTGATCGGGTCGTCGCCCGCGACGCCGGAATCGCCGAACGCACCGTGCTGGTCGAGTTCGACAGCTTCGAACAAGCCGTCGCAGCACGTGAGAGCGAGGCCTACCAGGTAGCGCTGGGCGTCCTCGCAGACGGCGTCGAGCGCGACTTCCGCATCGTCGAAGGCGCCGACTGACCTCCCAGCCCGCCCGCTGACCCCATTCCGGCGGATGGCCCAGGGGAAATGACCGGGACGGGACCTGGTGGGTGGCAGGATCGGGGGATGAGCGGGCTTCGCGAGCTTTGGGGCGACGGGGTGCCTGGTGCGGGGGAGCTTGCCGGGGAGTTGGAGGGGCGGTACACCGGGCGGCGGCGTGGGGCTTACCGGGAGCGGTACCTGCGGCGGGTGCTCACGGCGCTGGGGTCGCTCGAACAGTTGTGTACGGATCCGGTGGCTGTGCGGTTGGCGGCGTGGTTCCATCGGGCGGAGCACGTCCGGGGGAACTCGGCGCGTGCGGACGCCGAGGCGTCGGCGCGGCTGGCTGAGGAGAAATTGCCGGCGTACGGCGTGAGTGCTGTGCGCGTGGCCGAGGTTGCTCGGTTGGTACGGCTCACGGGTGGCGCGGCGGACGACCCGGGGCCGAACGGTGTCGTACTGCTCGACGCGGTGGACTCCGTGCTGGCGGATCCGCAGTACTCGAACCACGCGTCCGATCTGCGCCGGGACGCCCACTTCGACCTGAAGGAACGCCGCCAGGAAATCCAGGAAATGCTTGCGTCCGAGAGGATTTTCCGGATCCAGCTCGCGCACGAGCGGTACGACGCGGCGGCGCGGGCCAACCTGGAGGTCGAGCTCGAGCTCCTCGACCAGTTGGACCCCTCGCCGTGGCGCGGTTGGCAGCGGGCAGGGCTTTCCGTCCTCGCGGTGACGAGCGCGATCGCGGCAACCCTCGCGGCGCTGCTAGCGATCGGGCAACCGTGGCGGCTGCCGGAGTTCCGGGACGAACCGAAGTGGCAAGCGATCGTGATGGCCGTGATCGCGGCGGCGACGGTCCCGGCGCTGTGGTCGGCCGGGAAGGGCGCCGACCGCCGAGCCCGGATGATGACCGCGGCAACGGCCGCGGGCGGCCTCGGCTGCCTGGTGATCGTCGTGCTCAACGTCCCGCAGGCGACCGGCGCCTCGGGCGTGGGTGCACGCGTGCCGCTCCTCCTGATCACGTCCGCGCTGCTCGTCCTGGCCGGACTTGCCGCGTTCGCGGCGACCCGATTCACCGCCGGGAGCGGCTCGAACCGCGGTCGGACCCTGGCCGGTCTCACCGCGTGCGCCGTGGTGATCCTGATGGTGATCTTCGTCCTCGTCCCGCTGCAGCGCAGCTACCTGCTGAGTGTGAACGAACATGTCGACGGCGACCGGCGGCCGGTGGGTCGCGAGGCAGTCTCGACCGAGACGGGCCAGGAACTGCGCTGGACCAGCAGAGGTGGTTCGTCCTCCCTCGACACGGTGGCGACCGCGCACGGAATCGCCGTTTCCCGCGGCCGCGGCACCGTCGAGATGCTCGACCCCGCGTCTGGGAACTCGCGGTGGCGCTACATCCGCGCGGACACCGACGACGACCCGAACCTGGAGGTCCTCGACGGTGGCCGGAAACTGCTCGTGGAGTACCCCGACCTGGGCTTCTTCGTGCTCGACGCCGACACCGGAAAACGTGTGACGGCTTGGCCTGAGCGAACCCGGGACTACACCGTCGAGGGCAGCGATCCGTTGGTCACGGGAAAGTCGGTGAGCAAGGGATCCGACAAGCTGTACGGAACAAACCTCGACGGCTCCAACCGCTGGACCTACGAACCGGGCCGCTGCACGAGCATCTCCGCTCAGGCGGCCGGCGGCATGGTGGTCGCCGACCTCGGACACAGCTGTGGAGGGCAGCCCGACCAGTTGGTCGGCCTCGACCTGGAGACCGGCAAGAAACGTTGGGGACGCGATACCGGGGTCCGCAACCTGACCGCGGCGGGCGACGTCGTGGTCGGTATCGAGGGCGGCGAAGAGGACAAGGGCCAGGCGCAGCAGCGGCTCACGGCGATCGATCCGGGCTCCGGTGCGGTGCGCTGGCACTCCGACGTTCCACGCGAGTTGACCTGTTCGCTCCGGATGGTGCCCGCTGCGAACCGCGTCGTACTGCTCAGTTGCGTGCGCGACGCGGACGGCTCGCGGAAAACGATCGTCCGCTTCGTCGACGTCGCCGACGGCCGGGTGGTCTCGACGACTCGAACGAACGTGGCCGCCGGGCAGCGGTACGCCGTGACGCCGAGCGGCCGGGTGTTTCTCGTCGGGCCCGGCAAAAGTGGCTGCCGGCTCGTGCAGGTGACCGAGGGTGGCGGCGCTGTCGAGCAGCCGCTGCACCGATCGGTTTCCTGTCGGCAGATCTTTGCGGCCGGTGAATTGATCCTGGCCACCGGCAGGGACGGCCTCGTCGCGCTGCGGTAGCCGGGAATAGGGTCTGATCGGGCGGGAGTTGAAGCCTGAAGCCGGAGTGGCTGGGTGTTCGATCAAGGAGAGCGATGAAACCGACCGAGTTCGTGAAGGTCAACGGGCAGTTCTGGGGGGAGCACCTCAAGGGGGTGGCCGGGCATCTGCCCGTGAGTCACCGGAGCGAGTTGCCGGGGCCGATGCTGTTCCCGCGGATGATGGTGCTGACCGAGACGCCGGACTGGAACATTCTCGAGCTCGTCGGGCTGAGCCGCGAGTACCGGACCCCCGAGGTGCGGCGTCAGAAGGTCGGCAGCATCGAGGAGTACTTCGGACTCGGCGACGGCCGCACCGTGGTCGCGAACCTCCAGGGCCAGAACTGGTTCAAGGACGCGACGCTGGCGACCGAAGCCGGCCGGAAAACGCTGGTCGAGCAGTTTCCGAACGCGGCCAACATGCTCGGCGAGGAGGTCGTCGGCCCGGCGGACGAGCTGCTGCGGTTCGCGCCCGGCAACTACTCGACGTTCGACCGGACCCTGCTCGTGCAGACCTCCGGCGACTCGCTGCGGGCGCACTGGGTGTTCTTCGCGCTGGCGATCCACCGGTCCGAACCGGCCGACAAGTACCTCGAATTCCTGAACAACTACATCAACTCGCGCCCGCACCTGGACCCGGTCGGCACGCTCAGCCTGCCGCTCGATCCGGACGTACTGAAGGCCGACGCCTTCGAGAGCACCTACCTCGCGCACGGGGTGCAGAACGCGACCGTCGACGAGTTCCTCGACGCGCACGAGAGCATCCTGCTGTCGGTGTTCGACGCGACCAAGCTGATCCGGCGGCCGGCGCTCGGCGACCTGCAGCCGGACTTCGTCCTCGAGCGCGCGGACGGCAGCCACGTCGTCGGCCGGCTCGAGCTGCCGGTCGTCGACACGATCAACGGAAAGAAGCGTCGCCGCGGTTTCCGTACGCCGGTCGAGGAGAGCGCCGCCGAGCTCGCGAAGTACGCGGAGTACCTGGCGGACGCGGAGCACCGCTCCGAGGTGAAGTCGAAGTACGACGTCGACCTCGCCGACCCGCGCCGCGTCGTGATCGTCTCGAGCCAGGAAACGGTCGTTCCGGCCGCCGGTGTCGAGGTCATCGACTACGACACGATCCTCCGCCTGCACCTCGCAGCCACCGCCTGACACCACGCAGGGAGTGCGTACGGCACGTCGTACGCACTCCCTGCGCCGGTGCTCGCTCGGCGGCCCGTTTGAAGCGCTTAAGGTTAAGGTCCACAGTCATGGAGTACTTCGTGTACGGGCGGGACGCGGCGCGTGGGTTCGAGCTCAAGGTGGCGTTGAACGAGGAGCACTGGACGTTCATGGACGGCTACGCCGACCAGTTGATCGCCCGTGGCCCGACGCTGACCGAGGATCGCGAACGGACCACGGGCAGCCTGCACATCGTCGACCTGCCGGACGAGGACGCGGTGCGGTCTTTCGCGTACGACGAGCCGTACTACCGCGCCGGCGCCTTCGAAACCGTCGAAATCAAGCGCTTCAACAATCGCTTCCCGGGTCGCACGATGTGGGACTTCACCGGCAGCGCGCCTGATCGCAGTCGCTACCTCGTCCTCACCAGGGACGAGTCACGCCGGCTCACGTCGCCGCACCTGATCATGTACGGCGATCTGCTCGACGGTGAGGTTCAGATCGGGCGGGCGGCGCTGGTGGAGGCGCCGTCGCCGACCGACGCTGCGGCACTGATCGAAGCCGACCACGCCGAAGTGCACCCGTGGGAGTTCGGCGGCCGCCGCTAGGGAGGCGGTGGGTGTACGGGTCGTCGGGCGGCCGTTAGGTCTGCCGCGTGCGTGCGGCGGTAGGTGGTCTGCAGCAGGGTCAGCTTGTCGGCAGGCGGCCCGCGATCGTCTGGGCGACTCGGCGCCCGTCGAACGTGTCGTCGTCGAGGCCCCCGGAGCGGTGGTTCAGGCCTTCGAACTCGAGACACTCGAACCCGACCCCTTCCAGCACCGGCCGCTGGCGGCGGAAGCGCCGGATCGCGGGGTCGGCCGTCCCCAGGTAGGCCACCTTGAGCCCGCCGTACGACCTGAACTCGCGGTGCCAGTCGTACGAGCGGTAGGCGCGCCAGAACTCCAGTGCCGGACGGGGCAATCGAGGCTCGCGTTCGAACCGGCGCATCGTCGCGTCCGTGGGGAAGCCGATCGGAGTGACCCCGCCGATCACGAGCGCGGCGGCGCGATCGGTCGACCGGGCAACGATCGCGGCCATGCAGGCAGTCTGTGAGAATCCCCAGACCGCGAACCGGTTGGCGCCCTCCTGATCGAGCACCGCGACGACCTGATCCCCGATACTGCCGAAGTCGTACTCGTCCGGCCGCTCGCTGGCGCCGAACCCCACCGCATGGATCTGAAAGACCTGGAACCGTCGACCGAGTTCGTCAGCCACCGGGCAGTCGAGCGGGCGGCGGTTGTTCCTCATCAGGACAAGCGCGGGTCCGGCGCCGCCCACGCGGTAGGCGATGCGGGCGCCGGCGAGTTCGACTGACCGGTAGGTCATCCGGCGAGGACGGACTGCAGGGCGGTCGCGATGGCTCGGCGGGTGGCGACAGGAAGGTCGGCGGTCATCGCATTGATGCGCTTCACCACGGCGTCGTGCGCTTCGTGAGCGAGGGCCAGTCCGTCCGGGGTCAGCTCGATCTGGCAGGCGCGGCGGTCGGTCGGGTTCGGGACGCGGGCGACCAAGGTACGGCGCTCGAGGCGGTCGACCATGCTGGTCAGGCTCGACCGCTCGATGCTCAGGATGCGGCTGAGCTCGGTCATCCCGAGCGGGCCGCCGAGCAGGACGCAGAGCAGATGCGCCTGCTGCGGGGTGAGGCCGAGCGGACGGCTCGTTTCCGCGTGCACGTCCTGGAGCCGGTGCATCGTCTGCACCAGCACGCTCGCCAGATCGGTGTCGCGGGCCGCCGTCGTCGTCGCCATACCTCGATGATAGTCCGCGACTCTAATAGTTTGCTGTTCTAAGTATTTGTGCTACAACTAGTTAGAACAGCAAACTATCTCAGGGAGTCGTCATGAACGTCCGCTTCGGGTACGGGTCGCCGGACGCGGTGCGCGAGGCCCCGGCGATCGTGCGCCTCGCGCAGCGCGCCGACCGGGACGGACTCGACCACGTCAGCCTCGCCGACCACCCGTACGTCGCGGACATGCTCGACGGGTACGCCGCGATCTCGTACATCCTCGGTAGCACCGAGCGGTTGTCCGCGTTCGTGAACGTGACCAACCTGCCGCTGCGGCCCGCCCCGGTGCTCGCCCGGACCGCGACCTCGCTGTCGGCGCTGTCCGGCGGTCGGTTCATCCTCGGGCTCGGCGCCGGCGGTGCCTGGGACCGGATCGCGACGATGGGCGTGCCGCGGTTGCGCCCGGCCGAGGCGGTTGAAGCGTTTGAAGAGGCGATGCAGCTCGTCCATGCGATGGCCGACGGTGGTACCCCGCAGTCGACCAAGCACTACCCGATCGGAACGTTGCGTCCGGCCACCGTGCCCGCGCCGCCGATCTGGACCGGGTCGAACGGACCGAAATCGCTTTCCGTCACCGGACGAAACGCGGACGGCTGGATCCCCGGGCACGCCGCCGACTGGCTCAGCGACCGGTACCGCTGGTCGCGCCCGATCATCGACGAGGCGGCGCTCGCCGTCGGCCGGAAAGCGTCGGACGTCGCGACGATCTACAACTTCCCCGGCGCGATCACGGCGACCCCGGTGCGTCGCACGCGGGACGAGGACGATCGCTGGATCGGCGGATCGCCGGAGCAGTGGGTCGAGGAGCTGACCGACGCCGTACTGAACCACGGCGCCGCCGGCTTCACGCTGTTTCCGCGCGGAAACGACGCCTTCGAGGTGCAGCTTTCGCGCTGGTCGCAGGAGGTCGTACCGGCGGTTCGCGCCGCGATCAGTTGAGTGTGGCGAGTTCGTCGGCGGACAGCGAAAGCGCTCCGGCTGCGACGTTTTCCTCGAGGTGACGAACGCTGCCGGTGCCCGGGATCGCGAGGATGTTGGGCGAGCGGTGCAGCGTCCATGCGATCCGGACCTGCTGCGGGGTGGCGTCGTGCGCCGCGGCGATCGCTTCGACCGCGGCCGATTCGGTGCCGTCGGCAATGGAGCCGAACGGAACATAGGCGATTCCGCGTTCCGCGCAGTACCTGATGATCTCGTCCTCGGAGCCGCGACGGTCGATGGCGTAGCTGTTCTGGACGCAGACGACCGGCGCGATCGCCAGCGCCTCACGGAGCTGCTCGATGCGCACGTTCGAGACGCCGAGCTGCTTGATCAACCCTTCGTCCCGGAGTGCGACAAGCCACTCGAACCGCTCGGTGACTGATCCGGCACCGGGGATCCGCAGGTTGACGACGTCCAGGCAATCGACGTCGAGCTGACGCAGATTGGTCTCGACCTGCTCGCGTAGTTCGGCGGCGGTGGTCGCGTTGTAGAAGCCGCGCTCCGGGTCGGTCCCCGGACCGACCTTCGTCGCGATGACCAACTCGTCGGGGTACGGCGCCAGCGCCGCGCGGATCAGGTCGTTGGCGAAACGTTTTCCGGATCCGTAGAACGCCGCGGTGTCGATATGGTTCACACCGAGCTCGACCGCGCGCCGCAGTACTGCGTGGGCGACGGAGCGATCCGGGTTCGCGGTGATCCGCATCGCGCCGAAGCCGAGCCGATCGACGGTGACCTCGCCCAGTTTCCAGGCACTCATTCCTCGATCGCTGCCCGCATGGCGCGCAGGTGCTGCCGGAAGGTCAGTGTCGGGTCGGCGGCGCGCCGTTCGAGGTACAGCGCGAAACTCACTTGCTCACGCAGTGTCCGCCCCGCACGGATCTCGTCGGCCTGCCGTCGTTCGGTGTCGCGGATGGACTGCGCGAGGCCGAGCAGTTCGTCCAGCCGATCCGCCGGTACGAAGACCACGCCGTCCTCGTCCGCGAGTACGACGTCGTCACGGGTCACCGTCCACTCGCCGATCGTTGCCGTGGACAACGCATCGTCGGGCTGCGGGTCGAGCCGCAGTGGACCGGTCGGCAACGCGCCGAGGCTGAACACCGGCAGCCCGATCGCCTTGATGTCGGCGGTGTCTCGATGCAGCCCCCAGATCACGATGCCCGCGACGCCGGCGGCCGCGGCCTCGAGCGCGGCCAGGTCGCCGACGCACGCCTCGTCGCGGCGGCCGCCGTTGTCGACGACCAGTACGTCGCCCGCCGTGGCGGACTCGAATGCCTCCAGGAAAACGTCGACACTTCCGACGTGCTGCGCCGGGAGTACCCGGCCCGCGACTCGGTGTCCGGAAACGGCCGTCAGCGACACCGTGCGCACCGGCACGCCGGCGCGTACGCACGCGTCCGCCAGGTGTGCCGTCGTCAACCCGTCGAATCGTTCCAGCATCCCAACCTCTTCTTCTGCGGCCTAGGACAAGAACTTGAGAATGTTGCCCAACGGCGGTTCGGTAGTGGTGTCGACCGTCAGTTGTGGTACCGGCAGATCGACGGGCTGAAAGGCATTGTGGGTCCGCAGGCGCGCGTCCGCGCTGATCTGTGCGTCCTCGTGTGCGGCTCGGCGAGGGTCGCTCGCGGTGCGGGTGGTGATCCGTTCCAGCGCGACCTCGGCCGGCACCGTGCAGTGCACGATCCGGAGGTCGGCGCGGCTGAGCAGCGGGCTGAGGCCGGGTGTCCACAGCCGGTCCTGGAACGCGGCTTCGGCGACCACCGTCGTACCGCGGCCGATCAGCAGCCCGATCACGTCGAAGAACGTCGACAGTGTGCGCATCGTCAGCGGATCGCCCGGCCCCGGCACGAACCCCGGCGTGGCGTGGACCATGCCTTCCTTGATCTCGTCGCGGCAGATCGCCGGACAGCCGAGCGCACCCGCGATCCGGTGCGCCAGCGTCGTCTTCCCCGTCCCAGGCGGACCACTGACCACGACCAGCATCGGTTTCGACTGCACCCGCCGTACCTTAGCCGCCCCGGCCGTCACCGGGTGTAAAGCGCGTGTCAGAAACCGCGCCGGGCGCGGATCCATCACCATCCCGCTGTCCACTTTTCGAGATGATGTGTCTCAGTCAGCAAGATCTTGCGTTAGCTTGGATTCATCGATGGAGGCAAGGAGCCTGCGATGAGCAACGTGTACACGCATGGGCATCACGAGTCGGTATTGCGGTCGCACAGTTGGCGTACCGCGGAAAACTCGGCTGCTTATCTGATTCCGCAGCTGCGACCGGGCATGTCCTTGCTCGACGTCGGCGCCGGGCCGGGCACGATCACCGCGGATCTCGCGCGGTTGGTCCAGCCCGGGCGGACGACGGCGCTCGAGGCGACCCCGGCCGCGCTCGACATCACCAAGGCGACCTTCGCGAAACTCGAGCTGGACGTGGAGTTCGTGGTCGGCGATGTGCACGCGCTGGACCTGCCGGACGACACCTACGACGTCGTCCACGCGCACCAGGTCCTGCAACATGTGGCTGACCCCGTGCAGGCGCTGCGGGAAATGCGCCGCGTGTGCAAGCCGGGCGGAATCGTGGCGGTGCGCGATTCCGACTACCACGGTTTCGTCTGGTATCCGGAATTTCCCGAACTCGACGAGTGGATGGCGCTCTACCAGCGACTGGCCCGCGCGAACGGCGGCGAACCGGACGCCGGTCGACGCCTTCTCTCCTGGGCGCTCGAGGCCGGGTTCGAGAACGTCGAGGCGACCACGTCGACCTGGGCGTACGCCAATCCGGCGGACCGCGAGTTCTGGGGCGGCATGTGGGCCGACCGCATCCTCAAGTCAGCGCTCGCGGATCAGGCCCGTGCCGCCGGCGTGCCCGAGGAGCGGCTGGCCGCGATTTCCGAAGCCTGGCGCCGGTGGACGGAAACTCCGGACGCGTGCATTTCCATACTTTCCGGCGAACTGCTCTGCACAGCGTGAACCTGCTCCGATCGCGCGGCGCAGTCAGGTACGGCGGGCGCGCTGGCGCGAGATCTCGTACAGGACAGCGGTTGCGGCGTTGGCAGCGTTGAGGGAGCTGGCCGAGCCGGTGATCGGGATGCGGACCAGGTGATCGGCCGCTTCCTTCCAGGCCGCGCTCAAGCCGGCGGTTTCGTTGCCGATCAGCAGTAGAACCGGCTGAGTGAAGTCGAAGTCGTACACGTCGGTCGACCCGTGCTCATCGGTACCGACCACGACGACCGGTTGCGCGGACCGCCGTACCCACTCGAGGACCTCGCGATGCGAAGGCACCCGGACGGCGGGAACCGCGAACAGCGAACCCGTCGTCGCGCGGACCGCCTTCGGGTCGTAGACGTCGGCCGCATGACCGGTCACGATTACACCGTCCGCACCGAACGCGTCGGCGGACCGGACGATGGAACCGATGTTGCCCGGACCGGTCGGGCGGTCGAACACGACGCCGAGGAAACTCGGGCTGATCGGAATACGGTCGAGGTCATCGGCAGGCAGTTCGAGGACGGCGATGAGTTCTGGGTCGTCCTTCTCGCCGAGTTCCGCGATCAGCTCGGGGGACATTGCGACGCGCTCGGCGTCCGGGAGCCGGTGCAGCAGATCCGAGGCCCACTTCGACAGCGGGCGGGATGCGTCGGTAATGACCGTACGCACCGGCCAACCGTTGTCCACGGCAACCGAAATCGGACGAACGCCCTGGACCAGGAACTCCCCGGACCGTTGACGTTTGGTCCGGTTCGTCAACGAAGCCTGCCACACCTGAAACCGGGCATTCCGCGACGAAATCCTCTGCATCCGCCTCACTCTACGACCTCAACCTCAGCCCCGGCCGAACGTCCCACCGACCTCACAGCGTGGTGCGGCAGCTGGCGTCCTCGGGGTGCTGGTGGGGTGCCGGGGTTGGAGGACGAGGAGTTACGTGCCGAGGGTGGATTCTCGGGGGACCAGGCGGGTGGGGAGGATCAGTTCGCCGGGGTGGGGGGAGCCGGCGATGGCGTCGAGGAGGAGGTTGGCGGTGCGGCGGCCCAGTTCTTCGAGCTCCATGTCGACGGTGGTGAGGGGTGGGCGGCTGGCGAGGGCCATGACCGACCAGTTGTCGAAGCCGGTGACCGCGATGTCGTCGGGGACCGAGCGGCCGAGTTCGCGGAGGCGGTCGCAGACGCCGCGGGCGATCTGGTCGCTGCCGCAGGTGATCGCTTCCACCTCCGGGTCGGTGCGGAGCAGGACGTCGACCGCGTGGCGACCCCAGCGTTCGCTCCACTCGCCGTACAGCGGCTGCCCGACGAACCCGGACCGCGCCGCGCCCATCGTCGACGCCGCGCGGATCTGCGCACTCAGATGGGACTCGGGCCCGGTGACGTGCGCGATTCGCTCGCGCCCCAGCGACTGCAGGTGCCGTACTGCGGAGGCGGCGCCGCTGTGGTCGTCGACGATGACCGAGGTGTCTTCGGGATTGGTCGACGGGCTGAACGCGTAGACCACCGGGATCGGGACGTCGATCGGCTCGCGGGCTTCGGTCCGGCGGCCGGTCACGATGATGCCGTCGACGCGGCGGGAGACCAGTGACTTCAGGTAGTGCTGCTCGCGGAGCGGGTCGTCGCGGGTGTCACAGAGGACGAGCGCCATCTCGCCGGCGCTGAGCGCGTCCTCGGCGCCGAGCATGATCGGGATGCTGAACCGCCCGGAACTGTCCGTGGTGATCAGGCCGACCGTGAAACTGCGCCCGGACGCGAGCGCACGGCCCCGGCTGTCCGGTGTGAACCCGAGCTGCTCCGCGGCCCTGCGCACCCGTTCGCGGGTTTCCGCGCGGAGGTGCCCGGTGTCGTTCAGCGCCTTCGACGCGGTGCTCGCCGAGACGCCGGCCAGCGCGGCCACGTCCTTGATCCCGGGCCGGCGAGTGGTCCCTGACGGCATCCGGCAACTCCTTTCCTGAGGTTTCCGGCACAGTACCGCACGAATCGCCGAGCGGCCGGAAGTTATCCACAGGTAGGGGTTGACCTGGCGCGGCCAGCTCTCTACCTTCGTCCAGGAAAACGTGTTCCGGATTTTCCTAACTCAGGAGTCAACGCCCGATGAGCGCTTCCCCGGAAACTGTCATCAGCTCCCGCAGCCCAGCGGCCACCGCGAAGGGCCGCCGGCATCCCCTCGGACTCGGCCAGGTCGCGATCACCGGCGGCTTCTGGGCGCCGCGGCAGACCCGCAACGGTGCGGACGCGATCCCGAGCGGCCAGGACCAGCTCGAGAAGGCCGGCAATCTGCAGAACCTCCGGCTCGCGGCCGGGATCGGCGAGGGCGAGGCGATCGGCCCGGTCTTCGCCGACTCCGACGTCTACAAGTGGCTCGAGGCCGCGGCCTGGGAGTACGGCCGCAATCCCGACGAGGACCTGCTCCGCCGAATCCGCGAGCTGACCGAGGTGGTCGCCGCGGCACAGCGCGAGGACGGCTACCTCGACTCGGTTGTCCAGCTCCGGTACGGCGACGAGGGCCGCTACCAGCAGCTGGTCTGGAGCCACGAGCACTACTGCGCCGGCCACTTGATCCAGGCCGCCGTGGCCCAGGTCCGCTGCACCGGCGACCGAGCCCTCCTCGACGTGGCGATCAAGCTCGCCGATCACCTCGTCGCGACGTTCGGCGACGGCAAGACCGTGGACGTCGACGGCCACCCGGTCATCGAGATGGCGCTCGTCGAGTTGTATCGAGAGACCGGTACGACGGCGTACCTGGAGCTCGCCCAGTGGTTCGTCGACGCGCGCGGCCACGGAATCATCGAGCGGCACGGGCACTCGCCGGCGTATTTCTCCGACCGTGTTCCGGTGCGCGAGGCCACCTCGGTCGAGGGGCACTCGGTCCGCGCGGTCTACCTGGCCGCCGGCGCCGCCGACGTCGCGCTCGAGACCGGCGACACCGACCTGCTCGATGCGCTGAAGCGGCAGTTCGACCACATGTGGTCCACCAAGACCTACATCACCGGCGGCCTGGGCGCGCGCTGGGAGGGCGAGGCGTTCGGCGACGAGTACGAACTGCCGCCCGACCGCGCCTACGCGGAAACGTGTGCCGCGATCGGCGGAATCCAGTGGGCCTGGCGGATGCTGCTCGCGACCGGCGAGGCGAAGTACGCCGACGCGATCGAGCGGATGCTGTACAACGGTTTCCTCGCCGGCGTGTCGTTGTCCGGGACGGAGTACTTCTACGTCAACCCGTTGCAGCTGCGCGGCGCGGCGTACCCCGACACCGGCCGGAGCCCCGCGCACGGCCGGCGCGGCTGGTTCGACTGCGCGTGCTGCCCGCCGAACATCATGCGCACGCTGTCGAGCCTCGACGGCTACCTCGCAACGACCGGCGACGGCGCGGTCCAGATCCATCAGTACGCCGCGGGCGTGATCAAGGCCGGCGACGTCGAGCTGACCGTCGAGACGAACTACCCGTGGGACGGCGCGGTCCGGATCAGCAGTACGACGCCGACGGCGGTCGAGCTGCGGATCCCGGGCTGGGCGGACGGCGCGACGGTGAACGGCGAGCGCGTGGACACCGGCGGCTACGTCCGGGTCGAGGCCGCCGAGATCGACCTGCAGTTGCCGCTCACGCCACGCGTGGTCGGGGCGGACCCGCGGATCGACGCCGTCCGCGGCTGCGTCGCGATCGAGCGTGGCCCGCTGGTCTACGCCGTCGAACAGGCCGACAACCGAGCCGACGTCGACGACCTGCATCTGTTGCCGGAGGCACCTGTCGAGCAGGCCTCCGACCTGTTGGGCGGGGTGACCGTCCTGACTGCCCGCGGCCGGGCGGGGACCGGTCATCGCGACGGCTGGCCCTTCACCGGCGACGCGGCCGACTCGACCGGTGACGAGGTCGACGTGACCGCGATTCCGTACTACGCGTGGGCGAACCGCGAAATCGGTGCCATGCGCGTCTGGCTGCCCAGGGCCTGACATGGTCACCCGGCGGAGATTCCTCGGACTGTCGGCCGCTGCGGCGGCCGGCATGACGGGGGCAGGTCTGACGTCGAGCTGCAGCTCGGTCCTGCCCGAACCCGACACCACGGCGGCGGGCTTCGGGCAGGACGCCACCGGCACCGTTCAGGTCTGGTGCCGGGCGGCGACGCAGAGCGGCCTGACCGACCTGGTGAAGAAGTTCAACGCGTCGCAGGACCGGCTCACCGTCGAGCTCACGCCGGTCCTCGACGCCCAGTACGTCACCAAGCTGGCTACCGCGATCCGCGGCCGCAGTGTGCCGGACCTGGTCGACATCGACGACATCAACTCGATGCTGTTCATCTACCGCGACGCGTTCACCGACCTGACCGAGCCGCTCGCCGCGCTGGACTTCCGGGACACGCTCAGCCCCGGCCATCTGCGGCTGGCGACCAAGGACGAGCGCGTGTACGGCGTCCCGTACCTGGCCGACAACTCGATGTTCTGGTTCAACACCGAGCTGTCCGACCGGGCCGGCGTCGACCCGGACGAGGCGATCCGCTCGTTCGACAATCTGCTCGATGCGGCACGGAAATTCCGGAAACTCGGCGAGGACATTTATGCGTGGAGTTTCCCGGCCAACAGCCCGGGCGCCCTCGGGTTCGTGGTCCAGCCGATGGTGTGGGCCGCGGACACCGATTTCATCCGCGGCACGATCCCCGACCAGTCCGGAAACATCGTCGGCAACGACGCGATCCGCCAAATGCTCGAGCTGCACCGTCAGCTGTGGGTCGATGGCCTGGTGCCGCGGGCGAACTTCTCCGACGACGCGTCCCGGTGGGGGAGCGATTTCCGGGCCGGCAAGATCGGCATCTTCCCGTCGAACTACAGCGTGGTCGTGTCGGCATCGGACGACGCCTTTCATCAGAAGGTCACGCCGCGGCTGCTGTCCGGTCCGCACGGTGGTGCGGCGTTCTTCGACGGCGGCGACAACATGTGCATCCCGCGCGGCGCCAAGAACGCGTCCGGAGCCTGGGAGTTCGTGCGTTTCGCACTGGACCTGCCGCAGCAGATCGATCTGCCGGCCGGCGGGTACACGCCGGTGCGGTCGGATGCGCGGACCGCCGAGTTCGCGCAGAAGTACCCGCTCGCGACGTTGCCGCTGGAACGCATCGAAGAGGGCTACGCGCCGACCACGCTGTCCTACAACCTCCTCTACAACCAGCCGGACGGGCCGTGGCTGCAGATGTTCCGCCGCGCCGTGTTCGACGGCGAACTGGAGGCCGCCATGTCCGAAGCCCAGCAGAACTGGGACCGCATCCTGCGCCAGGGGCAAGCATGAGTACCGCCGTCAGAGGTGCCCGCCGGCTCGATTCCGGCGCCCGCAAGGCGGCCTCGGCCGGCCGGCGCGTCGGCCAGGGCTCGCTCACCCATCCGTCCCGGACCGGGCTGCTGCTGGTCACACCGGCGGTCGTGTTCGTGGCCGTCTTCGTGCTGGTCCCGCTCGCGTTCGCCCTGGTGATCTCGCTGACCAACTGGCCGTTGATCGGCACGGTGAAGTTCGCCGGACTGAAGAACTACACCGCGATCGTGTCCGACGCGGCGTTCGCCAAGTCGGTGCTCTACACCTTGCTCTACACGGTCATCGTGACCGGGCCGATCCTGGTGCTCGGCTACGCGCTCGCGGTGCTGGTCCGGCGGAAACGCCGCGGATCCACGCTGTTGCGGACCGTCTTCTTCCTGCCCTTCGTGGTCGGACTGTCGACGCTCAGCTTCGTGACCGTCCTGGAGGCGCAGCCGGACAGCGGTGCGATCAACATCGTGCTGCGCGAACTCGGCATCACCGACGGTACGACGGCCTGGCTGGTGAGCGGGCCGCTCGCGACCGGACTGATCTGCGTGCTGGTGGTGTGGGCGGTCAGCGGGCTGACCATGATGCTGCTGATGGCCGGGATGCAGGCGATCCCGCGGGAGTACTACGAATCCGCCGAGCTGGACGGCGCCGGCTGGTGGAAGCAGGAACGCGAGATCACGATCCCGATCCTGCGCCGGACGATCGCGATGGCGGTGATCATCTCGGTGATCGGCTCGCTGCTGGCGTTCACGCAGTTCTACATCCTCACCCGCGGCGGTCCGGGCACCGACACCACGACGGTCGTCCAGTACATCTACAACCGGGCGTTCGTCCAGCTGCAGCTCGGTGCCGCGACCGCGTTGTCGATCGTGCTGGTGGTCGTGGTCGGCCTGGTCACCGCGGCCCAGTTCCGCCTGCTCCGGGAGAAGGACTGACCATGCGACTCAAGAACACGTTGTACGTGATCGGCGGGGGCGGCGCGCTGCTGGTCTTCGCCGTACCGTTGCTGTGGGCCCTGTTCCGGTCGGTCCAGCCGAACGACGTGATCGTCGCGGCGCCGGATGGGAAAACGTTCTTCCAGCTGACCTGGGACAATTTCCGGACGCTGATCGAGGGGCCGGGCAACCTGGTCCGCTCGGTCGCGAACAGCCTGATCGTCGCGCTCAGCACGGCCGTCCTGACCGCGCTGCTCGCCACCCTCGCCGGGTACGGGTTCGCGCGGTTCCGGTTCCGGAGCGGGCCGGTGCTGTTCGCGCTCGTGGTGGTGTCGATGATGATCCCGTTCCAGGCGATCCTCACCCCGCTGTACCTCGAGCTGAACGTACTGCGGCTGACCGACAGCCTGCTCGGGCTGGTGCTGTTCTACACCACGGTGAACCTGCCGTTCGGGGTGTTCGTGATGCGGAACTCGTTCGCCTCGGTGCCGGCCGCGCTGGAGGACTCGGCCCATGTCGACGGCTGCGGAACGTTCCGGATGATCAGTTCCGTACTGCGTCCGCTCATCACGCCGGGCGCCGCGACGGTCGCGCTGTACGCGTTCCTCGCGGCCTGGACCGAGTTCCTCGGGGCGTTGACGTTCCTGACCAAGGACGAGCTGTACACGCTGCCCGTCGCTCTGGTGAACGTCCAGGCGGGCGCGTACGGCGAGGTCAACTTCGGGTCGCTGGTGGCGGGATCGGTGATCGCGATGATTCCGTGCGTGGTGCTTTACGTGGGGCTGCAACGGTTCTACGTGAGCGGTCTCGCGTCCGGTGCGGTCAAGGGGTAACCGGCTCAGAGGCTGGGCCGGATGTCGTGGTCGGCGTGGGCGACGGCGTGCGCCGCGCTGACCTGGCGGCACAGCTCCATCAGGTCCTCCTCGTTCCGGACCTGCTGCTTGGCCTTGGGCCCGAGTTCGGTGATGTGGTCGCGGGCCCGCAGCAACCGCTGGAACACGCGTTCCCGCTCCGCCGGATCGTCGGTGTAGTCCGGGTCGAGGTACGCCGTCGCGTCGCGGCGGATGTGGGCCATCGCGGTCTGCGTCCGCCCTCGGGTGCTGAACAGCGACGCGAAGATCGTGATCAGCAGCACCGCCAGAATCACCACCAGCGACAACTCGGTGCCGACCTCCACCACCTCGACGTGCTCGCCGCCGTTCACGAACGGCAGGTTGTTCTCGTGCAGCGCGTGCAGGATCAGCTTCCCGCCGATGAACGCGAGGATCGCGGCCAGTCCGAAGGACAGGTAGATCAGCCGGTCCAGCAGGCCATCGAGCAGGAAGAACAGTTGCCGCAGGCCGAGCAGGCTGAAGGCGGTCGCGGTGAACACGACGAACACGTTCTGGGTGAGGCCGAAGATCGCCGGGATCGAGTCCAGCGCGAACATCAGATCGGTGGCGCCGATCGCGACCATCACCAGCAGCATCGGCGTCAGCATCCGGCGCCCGTCGACCACAGTGGTCAGCCGGTCGCCGTCGTAGTCCTCCGAGGTCCGGAACAGCCGGCGGCTGAGCCGGACGACCAGGTTCTGCGCCTGGTGCGACTCCTCCGTCTCCGGCTTGAGCATGTTTCCGGCGGTCAGCAGCAGGGCGATCCCGAACAGGTAGAACACCCAGGAAAACGTGTTCAGCAATGCGGAGCCGATGAAGATGAAGCCGGCCCGGGCGATCAGGCTGACCACGATGCCGACCAGCAGCACCTTCTGCTGGTTCTCCCGGGGCACCCGGAAGCCGGTCATGATGATCAGGAACACGAACAGGTTGTCGAGCGACAGCGCTTTCTCGGTGATGTACCCGGCGAAGTACTCCGACCCCATGGCGACGCCGCCGAGGACGAGTGTGCCGAGACCGAACAGGACGGCGATCCCGACGTACAGCGCGGACCAGACCGCGGCCTCGCGGATCGTCGGGACGTGCGCCGACCGCACGTGGAAGAAGTAGTCGAACAGCAGGAGGGCGACGATCGCCGCCAGGGTCAGCACCCAGACCAGAGGGGACACGGTCATGAGTTCACCCAACCACGCGCGGACAGGTTGACGGCCGCGATTCGATAATTTTGCCTGAAAGGCATCTTTGCCTGTTAGGCAAATTCTGCTACGGTCGTGACCATGGCCGAAGGGTTGCGGGAGCGGAAGAAGCAGGAAACCCGGATCGCGCTGAGCTGGGCCGCGGTCCGACTGGCCGTCGAGCGCGGGTACGGCAACGTGCGGATCGAGGACATCGCCGCCGAGGCCGGGGTCTCACTGCGGACGTTCCGCAACTACTTCGACAGCAAGGCGGACGCGATCGCTGCGCGCGAGGTGGATCGAACGCTGCGGATCGCCGAGGAACTTCGGGCCCGGCCTGCCGGCGAGCCGTTGTGGACGGCGATCCGGGTTGCGATCGAGAAGCACTTCGCGCTCGGCGAGGAAGGGCATGGCGGTCGTACCGCTCCGGACGAGAAGTGGCTCGCCGGAATCCGCCTGATGATGAGTGAACCGGCCCTGCAAGGCGCGGTGCTGAAAGCGCACGCCAAGGCCGCGGAGGATCTGGCGGCGGCGATCGCCGACCGGACCGGGACCTCGGGGTTGTATCCGCGGTTGGTCGCGGAGGTCATCGGCGCGACCCGTGCTGTGGTGATCGCGGAGTGGCTGCGGGGTGACCCACCACGCTCGATCGCCGAGTTGCTGTCGTCCGCCCTTGACCAGGTCGAAGCCGGCCTGCCCGTCCCCGACCAGCCCGTCCGCGAGTGACCCTTCCCGAGTAACCAGTCCCCGAATAACCCGTCCCCGGCCGACCCCCGGAACAACCCGGCGCCCGAACACCCCGCCGGTCAAGAAACCGTTGCACTGCTCGGCCTCGGCTGGTTGCCGGGGTGGTCAGTCATGCCTGTGTGGAGGAATCATGGATGCCGACGTCGTCATTGCCGGAGGTGGGCCGAACGGTCTGATGCTCGCCGCCGAACTCGGGCTGGTCGGAGTCCGGCCGATTGTGCTGGAGAAACTCTCGGAACGCAGCACGATTCCGCGGGCCAATGGGCTCGTCGGCCAGGTGGTGCGGATGCTCGACCGTCGAGGTCTGTACGAACGCCTGAGCGGTACGCCGGGTCCGCCACGGCCGGTGCCCGGTTTCGTGTTCGGCGCGCTGCCGTTGCACCTCGCCGAGCTCGGGGACAATCCGGTCTATGCCTTGCAGGTTCCGCAGGTACGCATCGAGGAGGTGCTCGAGGAGCGGGCTCTGGAGCTCGGCACGGACCTCCGGCGCGGACACGAGCTGCTCGGATTCACGCAGGACGAAGACGGTGTCGCAGTGTCGGTCTCCGGCCCGGACGGCGAGTACGTGCTGCGCACCGGCTACCTGGTCGGGGCCGACGGTGGCCACAGCCGGACGCGGAAACTCGCCGGAATCGACTTTCCGGGCGTCACCAACGACACCATGGTGTCGCGGACCGGGAGTGCCGAGGCGCCGGCCGAGTATGTCGAGGACGGCGTACTGAAGATCCCGGGGTACGGCGTGGTGCCCCCGTTCGTGCACCAGCGGACGGAACGCGGAATGTTCGTCTGGGTGCCGTTTCCGGGACGGCTGCCTGCGATCAGTACCGGTGAATGGGACCCGCCGCCGGACGGTGAGATGACGTTCGAGGAGCTGCAGGAGAGTGCGGACCGGGTGCTTGGAGTTCATCTGCCGTTGGCGCCGCCAACAGGTGACGGGGTGCGGCAGTTGCGCCGGGTGGTCGGCGGAAACAGTCGGTTGGCCTCGAGTTTCCGCACCGGCCGGGTCCTGCTGGTCGGCGATGCCGCCCATGTGCACTCAGCGATCGGCGGCCCTGGACTGAACCTCGGCCTGCAGGATGCGGTCAACCTCGGCTGGAAGCTGGCGGCCGAGGTCCAGGGCTGGGCCCCTCCGGGACTGCTCGACACCTACGCGGCCGAGCGCCGGCCCGTGGGGGAGCGCGTCGTGATGCAGACGCAGGCGCAGTCCGCGCTGATCGCGCCGGGCTCAGAGGTGACGGCGCTGCGGGAACTGTTCGCCGAGTTCCTGACCGATCCGCGCAACGTTCAGCGGGTGGCCGACCTGATGTCCGGCGCCGACATCCAGTACGCCAAGGGTACGCATCCGCTCGTCGGTCGGTGGGCGCCGGATCTTACGGTCGGCGAACGGCGTCTCGCGGAGTTGACGCGGTCCGCGCGCCCGCTGCTGATCGACCTCACTCCGGGCGCCTCGTTCACCGACCTCGTACCCGAGTCGGTGCAGGTCGTCACCGGATGCCACGAGACCCCCATCGCCTTACTGATCAGGCCTGACGGCTACGTCGCCTGGGCTGCCGGGCAGTTCGGCGCCACGGAGCAACAAGGGGCCACTTCGCAGAACAGTGCCACGTCGCAGAACAGTGCCACGTCGCAGAACAGTGCCACGGAACGGGAGGAGTTGCGGGAGGCTGTTGCGCGGTGGTTTCAGCCGCGGCCTTTGACCAGTGCGACCAGGTAGCGGCACACCGCCGTACCGGGGTTGTGGAACGTGGTCGGCGACGGTGGGCCGAGTTGCAGGCAGTCGCCACGCTCGAGCTCGCGCACCTGGGAACCTTCGTGGAAACGGAGTTTCCCATCGAGGATCCACAGCTGCTGGTTCTTGAAGATGTAGGCGTCCGCCGGATATGACACCGAGGCGCCAGGTGGCAGTTCGACCTCCACCAGCTCCAGCGGGCCGTCCGTCACCGGGGACAGCGCACGGCGGCGGTACCCGGTGACCGGGTCGGTCCAAACCGGTTGATCCTGCGCTTTCCGGAGCAGGTCGCCGGTGTTCTCCGCGCGGGCGACCAGTTCGGACAGCGTCATGCCGAGCGCGCCCGAGAGCTTTCCGAGCAGTACGGCGGTGGGCTGCGCCTCGCCCCGCTCGATCTTGCCGATCATCGCGCGCGACACTCCGGAGCGCTCGGCCAGCGCGTTCACCGACAGGTCCTGGGCGATGCGCGCCTGCTGCACGGTCGTGGCCAAAGAGCGAGACAGATCGTCGATCACGCTTGCCACTATAGCGGCAGATGTGGCTACTATCGTGACATGGCTCAGGTGAGGGAAGCGACGGCCGCCGATGCCGCCGCCTGCGCGGCCATTTACGCGCCGTACGTCCAGGGGACCGCGATCACGTTCGAACTCGAGCCGCCGACGGTCGAAGAGATGGCCGAGCGGATTGCCAACGCTCAAGCGACCCACGCGTGGCTGGTGCTGGAGGACGAGGGTGCTGTCGTCGGCTACGCGTACGGCGGCCCGATGAAGCCGCGTCCGGCGTACCGCTGGTCGTGCGAGGTCAGCGTGTACGTGGCGCCCGGCCATCACGGCACCGGCGCGGGGCGGAAACTCTACAGCGCGTTGTTCGAGCGACTTTCCGAACGCGGTTTCCGGACTGCCGTCGCCGGCATCACGCTGCCGAATCCCGCCAGCGAGGCGCTGCACAAGTCACTGGGTTTCGAGCCGATCGGCCGCTACCGGAACATCGGCTGGAAACTCGATTCCTGGCACGACGTCGCCTGGTCCCAGCGCGCGCTCGCCGTACTCCCCGATCCGCCGCAGGAACCGCACTGAACCTGCGTGGAGCCTCGACGAGCCGTTGGCCCGGTCGGCGGGTGAGGATGGTGCGGTGAGTGAGGACCGCCGACCCGTCGAACATCAGGTGATCGTACGCCGTGCCGTCGAAGCGGACGACGCCGCGCTGCTCGCGATCGAGCGGAGTGCCTGGGACGCGTCGTCGGGATTTCCGTCGTACCAGGAAACGCTCGGGGAAACGTTCTTCGGCAGGAGTGGACCGGAGGCGCATCTGGTCGCGGAGCACGACGGGGCCATCGTTGGGTACCTGCGCCTGCAGGACAAGTACCAGTTTCCTGAGGGCGCGGGCGTGCTCACGATCAACGGTCTCGCGGTCACCGAATCGGCGCGCCGCCTCGGCGTCGGGTCAGCCTTGCTCGAGGCCGCGGCCGCCGAAGGGCGCCGGCGCGGCGCCCGCAAGATCAGCCTGCACGTTCACAGCACCAACGAGGCTGCCCGCCGCCTCTACGAACGCCACGGCTACGTCGTCGAAGGCATCCACCCCAACGAGTTCCTTATCGAGGGCGACTACATCGCCGCCTTCGACATGGCCCTCATGCTGTAGCGCAGGATCAGCAGAACAGCCGAGTGAAGCAAACCGGCCGCCGTGAGGGCGGCGGCCGGCAAGAGCTTTTAGAGCTTCAACAGTGAATCCTGGCGTTGCTCAGGGGGTGACGCCGTGTTCGCGGAGCCAGGGGGCGGGGTTGATCGGCGAGCCGCCGCCGGGGAGGACCTCGAAGTGCACGTGCGGGCCGGTGGTGTTGCCGGTCATGCCGATGCGGCCGACCATCGTGCCGGCCTTGACCGTGTCGCCGACGGAGACGTCGAACTCGGACATGTGGCTGTACGACGTGACGGTGCCGTCGGTGTGGCGGACCTTGACCTGGCGGCCGTAGGCGCCGGCGAACGCGGCCTGGATGACCTTGCCGGCCATCACCGAGCGGACCGGCGTACCCTGCGGGGCCGCGAAGTCCAAACCGGTGTGGTCGCGGGCCCAGCGGCTGCCGCCCTGGCCGAACCGCGCGGTCAGGTGGTACCCGGTGGTCGGGAGGACGACCCTCGGGGCGGCCTCCGCCTTCTCCTTGGCGGCCTTCGCGGCGTTGGCCCGGCGAATCGCCTCGGCCTTCGCCTTGGCTTCGGCCTTGGCCTCGGCGAGCGCCTTGGCCTGTGCCGCGGCCTTGCGGGCGGCGGCGGCCTTGGCGGCAGCCAGGGCCAGTGCGCGGCGCTGGGCGAGTGACGCGTTGGCGGCGAGCTTGGCGGCCCGCTGCTTCGCGGCGGCGTCGGCCGCCGCCTTCCGGGTCGACGCGAGCGACAGGTCGATCCGGGACGCGTCCCGGGATCCGAGCTCGCGGCGGTCGATCCGCGCGGCGGTGAGGGCTTCGGCCTGTGAGGGGTTCAGGCCGGTGCTCCCGGACGCGTTGGCGGGACCGCTGCTGGACGAGGCCAGTCCGACGGTCGTGGTGCCGGCCGCGGCCGCGAGGGCGGCGGTCAGGCCGATGAGTTGGGTACGGCGGTTCGCGCTTCGGCGGGAAAAGCGGTGCTTCGCCATCGAACGCGAATCAGTCGCACGGCTGGACGCCTGCCGATCTGTTTGCGGCGCGTCGTGGTGAGTGGGCACGGAAAACCTTCCAGGGGAGGGGAAACCGCCGTGAGGGGAACGGCGGCTCCAGCGACGATAACGAGCGGGTCACGGTGCGCCCAAACACGGATTGCGAGAAGTTCAACGATTTCGAACACCGTCGGTGAGGGTCTCCTGCCGCCTGGTGCACGTCCCCGCGTGAACCACCCGGGTCGAAGCCCTCGCAATGCCGTGACGCGGATCACGCGCAAATTGGCGAGGAACAGGCCCTCCGGGGCGGTATAGAGCGTCCATATATTGAGAGTTTTGTCGACTGACTTACTTATCTTTCGCGGCCGCCTCATACTGAGATGACACGACCGACGAGAGGAGACGGACATGACGCGCAAGCCGCCGTACTACCGCCTCCACATCGACCTCCTCCGGGTCTCCAGCGCACTCTGTCGGCGCTGACCCGAGCTCACGCCGGCCCCGTCGTCGAACGGGCCTGTGCACGGTGAGCTGACCCGGCCTCACTTCACGTCAAGGCGCCCGCCCGGGTGCCTGCTGCCCGCTGCCGCCCTCCGCCGTCGCAGGGTGCCGCGAAGCCTGCCCACCGCCAGGGAGTGTCATCGTGTCCACCACTTCAGTCACGTCCGCGTCCGGTGCCACCGGTCCGCCGGCGACCGCCGTACCGCTCGAAGCCGAGTTGACCGTCGTACCCCGCCGTCATCCGTGGCGCTGGGTCGGTGTCGCGGTCGTGCTCGTCCTGCTCGCGATGTTCGTGCACGGCCTGGTCACGAACCCGGGGTGGGACTGGCCGACGTTCTTCCGGTACTTCGCCACCCGGACAGTGTTCTCGGCGCTCTGGGTGACCGTGCAGTTGACGATCTACGGCACGGTGCTCGGGTTCGCGCTCGGTGCCGTCCTCGCCACCATGCGGCTGTCCAGCAGTCCGTTCCTGCAAGTCGTTGCCTGGGGCTACATCTGGGCGTTCCGTTCGATCCCGTTGATTGTGCAGCTGCTGTTCTGGTTCAACATCGCGTACCTGTACCAGGAGCTGAGCCTCGGGATCCCGTTCGGTCCGGAGTTCGTGCACTTCAGTACGAACAACCTGTTCGGCCCGCTCGGCGCCGCGGTGCTCGGGCTCGCGCTGCACCAGGCCGCGTACGCCGCGGAAATCATCCGTGGCGGCATCATTTCCGTGGACGCCGGCCAGCTCGAGGCGGCCGCCGCGCTCGGCATCCCGAAGCTGCGGCAGTTCTTCCGGATCGTGCTGCCGCAGGCGATGCGCTCGATCCTGCCGAACGGCGCGAACGAGGTGATCAGCCTGTTCAAAGGCACGTCGATCGTCTCGGTGATGGCGATCCCGGAGCTCTTCTACCAGGTCCAGGTGATCTACGGCCGCAACAGCCGGGTCGTCCCGCTGCTGATGGTCGCGACGGTCTGGTACATCGTGCTGACCACGCTGCTGTCGATCGTGCAGTACTACGTGGAACGCCGGTTCGCCCGAGGTACGACGCGATGATCGACGTCAAGGGTGTGCACAAGAGCTTCGGAGATCTCGAAGTACTGAAGGGAATCGACCTGGAGGTGGCGGCCGGTACCGTCACGGTGATCCTCGGACCCTCGGGATCGGGGAAGTCGACGCTGCTGCGCTCGATCAACCACCTGGAGAAGGTGGACCGCGGGTTGATCCGGATCGACGGTGAGCTGATCGGCTATCACCGGCGCGGCAACAAACTGCACGAACTGCGGGAGCGCGACGTACTGCGGCAGCGGTCGCAGGTGGGGTTCGTGTTCCAGAACTTCAACCTGTTCGGGCACCTGACCGTGCTGGAGAACGTCGTCGAGGCGCCGGTGTCCGCGCAGCGGCGCAAACGCCGCGAGGTGGAGCCGTTCGCGCGGGACCTGCTGGATCGGGTCGGCGTCGGCGACAAGGCCGACGCGTACCCGCGGCAGTTGTCCGGTGGTCAGCAGCAACGGGTGGCGATCGCCCGGGCGCTGGCGCTGCGGCCGAAGGTTCTGTTGTTCGACGAGCCGACCAGCGCGCTGGATCCGGAGCTCGTCGGCGAGGTCCTCGACGTGATCAAGGAACTCGCCCGTGACGGCGCCACGATGGTCGTCGTCACCCACGAGATCGGATTCGCGCGGGAGGTCGCCGACACGGTGGTCTTCATGGACGGCGGCCGGATTCTCGAGTCGGGTCCACCGCGTGAGGTGCTCGACAACCCCGCTCACGAGCGCACTCGCGCCTTTGTCTCCAGGGTTCTGTGATGCGACCCCTGGTTCAGTTCGGAGGACAACTGATGAGAAAACGTGTGACGGCATTGTTCGGGGTGGTCCTGCTGGCCGCGGCCGGCTGCGCGGACCCGGCCACCGAACCGGCCGGTGGATCGGGGCCGGACGGCGGTGCCGCCTCGGTGGTCGCGTTCGACACCTCGGCCGATCAGAAGCGCGTCATCACCGCGAAGGTCGACAGCATCGCCGCCGAACTGCCGGCCGCAGTCCGGGAGTCGGGAAAACTTGTCATCGGCAACGGTTCGGCGGGTGGCGGCCTGCCGCCGCTGGGCTTCACCGCGGATGACAACAAGACGCCGATCGGGGTCGAGATCGACATCGCCTACCTGGTCGCGAGCGTGCTCGGACTGGAGGCGAAGGTCGACACCACGAGCTGGGAGAACCTGTTCCTCGGCCTCGATTCCGGAAAGTACCAAGTCGGAATCTCCAACATCGGAGTTTCCGAACTGCGCAAGGAGAAGTACGACTTCGCGACCTACCGGCTGGGGCTGCACGCGTTCGAGGCGAAGACCGGCTCGGGCCTGAAGGTCAGCGGCCCGGCGGACCTGTCCGGAAAGAACGTGGCCGTCAGTTCCGGAACGCTGCAGGAAGCGATCCTGCTCGACTGGAACAAGCAGAACGCCGCGGCCGGACGCAAACCCGCGAACCTCAGGTACTACCAGCAGGCGGCCGACACCTACCTGGCACTGCAGTCCGGCCGCGTCGACCTGTACCTCGGTCCGAACCCGAACGCGTCGTACCACGTTGCGACCCGGCACCAGACCGAGATCGTCGGCACTGTCTCGTCGAGCTATCCCGTGCAGGGGCTGGTCGGGATCACGACCAAGAAGGACAACGGCCTGGTCAAGCCGCTCGCGGACGCGCTCAATGCCGCGATCGCGGACGGCAGCTACGCGAAGGTGCTGGCCAAGTGGGGCCTGGAGGCCGAGGCCGTCCCGAAGTCGCTGATCAACCCGCCCGGCCTGCCGAAGAAATAGGAGCACTTATGGCGATCATCGCAACGATCTCCAGCAGTCCGTCGGTGCCGTCGCGCACCGATGCGGTCCTCGACTATGTCACCAAGGTCCTGGGCAGTCACGGTCACACCGTCACCCCGATCGTGCTGCGAGACCTGCCGGCCGAGCCGCTGCTGCGCGGCCGGGCCGATCATCCGGAGATCGCCGCCGCGGCCGCGGTGCTCGAGACGGCCGATGCGGTGGTGGTCACCACGCCGGTCTACAAAGCGGCGTACTCCGGTCTGCTCAAGGTGTTCCTCGACCTGTTGCCGCAGTACGCCCTGAAGGGCAAGACGGTGTTGCCGCTGGCAACGGGTGGTACGCCGGCGCACGTCCTGGTGATCGACTACGCGCTGCGCCCGGTGCTGACCAGCCTCGGCGCGGGGTCGATCGGGCAGGGATGGTTCGTGCTGTCGTCACACGTCCGCCTGTACGACGGCGGCGGGCTGCTGCTCGATCCGACGGCGTCCGTCCCGCTCTACCAGGTGACGCGATCCTTCCTCGCGGCCGTCGCGGGCGAGCCGACGGTGGAGAGCGCGCCCGTGCAAGTCGCCGCCGTGGAAGCGGTGCGCGCCCGACCGGAGGACCCCGAGTCGGCGCCGTTGCTGGCCGATCTGGTCGTGGAGTACACCCCGCGGTACGGGCAGACCAACGAGAACACCCAGCTCACCGAAGTACCGTCGTCGGACTTCCACGCCGAGCGGGACGGTGCGTTCGTCCTGTTGCGGTACTGCGGGCAGACGCTGGCCGGCGGCGCCCTCCGGCGGTACGACGAGCACACCGCGGAGGTGAAGCAGATGTGGACGTCGCACCTGCATCGCCGCCAAGGGCTGGGCCGTCGCGTGCTGGCGGAACTCGAAGCGGCGGCGGTCGATCTCGGCTACCGCAGCTTGTACCTGACAACCGGACCGCGACAACCGGAGGCGGCGGCGTTGTACCTCGCGGCCGGCTTCGAGCCGCAGTTCGATGTCGAGGCCGATCCGGAATCGATCGGGCCGCTCGCGTTCCGCAAGGAGCTCCCGGCGTCGAACGATGTCGCGCTGAAGGTGGCGTCATGAGCCGGCCGCTCGTCACCGCGCTCGAGATCGACGGCGCGGGCGGCGATCCCGGAGCGTGGCGTGGGCCGGAGGTGGACCCGCGGGCGATCCTGACCGGCGAACTCGCCGTCCGGGCGGCGCAGCGGGCCGAGGCCGCGGGCATCGATCTCGTGACGTTCGCGGATGCGCTGGAGGCGCCCGACGACGTACCGGACCAGGTGAGTGTGCGGCTGGACGCGCTCGGGCTGGCAGCGCGAGTCGCACCGACGACGCAGCGGATCGGGTTGCTGCCGACGATCACGGTCACGCACACCGAACCGTTCCATGTGCAGGCGTCCGTCGCGACGCTCGACCACATCTCGGGTGGGCGGGCCGGGTGGATCGCGGACGTCTCGACGTCGGCGGCCGCGGCGGACGTGATCGGGCGCCGCGAACCGGCACCGCCCGCGGAAACCTGGCGCGAGGCACGGTACGTCGTGGATGCCGCCCGGCGACTGTGGGACTCGTGGGAGGACGACGCGATCATCCGGGACGCGGCGACCGGGCGCTTCATCGACCGGGACAAGCTGCACTACGTCGACTTCGAGGCGCCGACGTTCAGCGTGAAGGGGCCTTCGATCGTGCCGCGGCCGCCGCAAGGTCACCCGATCACCGCGATCCGGGTGACGGGTCCCGAGGCACTCACCGCGGCGACCGATGCGGAACTCGTTTTCCTGCCTGCGTCCGATGAGCTGGCGGCACCGGTCGCGGCGCTGCGCTCCGCGGAACCGGATCGGCGGAGCGTGACCCTGGCAGCGGGCGAGGACGGTCGGAGCGTCGCGCTGACCTCCGCCGTGCCGGAGCCGGTCGTTCTGGTCTCGATCGCCGTTCGGCCGCACGCCGACGGTGTGGAGGCAGTGGTCGAGTCGATCGCGCAGTGGGGTGCTGCGGGTGTGGACGGCGTACAGCTTCGTCCTGCGTCGCTCGAGCTGGACGTGCCGTTGATCGCCGACGAGGTACTGCCCGCGCTCCGCCGTCGCGGGCTGGCCGGACCGGGGGACCGGGGCGGGAGTCTGCGCGGGCGGCTCGGGCTGCGGCGGCCGGTGAACAGGTACGCGAGGAGTGCACGATGAGCAAGCAGATCCATCTGGCAGCACATTTCCCGGGCGTCAACAACACCACCGTGTGGTCGGATCCGGCGTCCGGTTCGCAGATCGCGTTCGACTCGTTCCGGAAACTTGCGGAAACGGCAGAACGCGGGACCTTCGACTTCTTCTTCCTGGCCGAGGGACTGCGACTGCGCGAGGTGAAGGGCAAGATCCACGACCTCGACGTGGTCGGCCGGCCCGAGTCGCTGACCGTCCTCAGCGCCCTGGCCGCGGTGACGACGCACCTCGGGCTGGCCGCGACGGTGAACTCGACGTTCAACGAGCCGTACGAGCTGGCGAAACGGCTTTCCTCGCTCGACCAGCTGTCCGGCGGCCGGGCGGCGTGGAACGTCGTGACGTCGTGGGACGCGTTCACCGGCGAGAACTTCCGCCGCGGCGGATACCTCGACAAGGCCGACCGGTACGTCCGGGCGCAGGAGGCGCTGCGGGTGGTCCGGAAACTGTGGGATTCCTGGCGCGGCGACGATCTCGTCCTCGACCAGGCGGCGGGTGTGTTCGCCCGCGGGGGCGCTGGGGCCTTCGCGGACGACGGCGACCACTTCACGATCCGCGGCCGGTTCGGCGTGCCCCCGTCGCCGCAGGGCCGGCCGGTGATCATCCAGGCCGGGGACAGCGACGAGGGGCGGGAGTTCGCGGCGTCGAGTGCGGACGTGATCTTCAGCCGGCACGGGTCGTTCGAGGCCGGGCAGACCTTCTACAAGGACGTGAAGTCCCGGCTGGCCAAGTACGGGCGCAGTGCGGAGTCGCTGAAGATCATGCCCGCGGTGACGGTCGTCGTCGCGGACACCGACGCGGAGGCGATCGAGAAGGCGGCGTACATCCGCGAGCAGCAGGTGTCCGGACCGACCGCGCTGGTGCTGGCCGAGCTGCTCTGGGGCCGCGACCTGTCGGCGTACGACCCGGACGGCCCGCTACCGGCCGAGGACCCGGTCGTCGGATCGTCGGTCACGCAGGGCCGGGTCGGGTACAACGATCCGTTTCCGATCGTGGCCGAGTGGCGGGCGCAGGCCGAGGCGCACGGCTGGTCGCTGCGGCAGACCGTGATCAACCAGCAGAACCGGCAGACCTTCGTCGGATCCCCCACCACGGTCGCCGAGGCGGTCGATCGGCACGTCCAGGAAAACGCTGCAGACGGTTTCGTCCTGGTCCCGCACCTCACCCCGTCCGGCCTCGACGACTTCGTCGATCGGGTGGTTCCGCTGCTGCGCGAACGCGGCGTCTTCCGGTCTGAGTACAGCGGGTCGACGCTGCGGGATCATCTGGGGCTGACCTTATGACCGTGGCCGAGCTGCACGCACGGCAGGAACCGGCGGCCACGGTGGTGTTCGTGGGCGGCGGTCCGCGGACGGTCGGGTTGCTCGAGCGGTTCGCGGCCAACGCCGGCGAACTGCTCGGCGATCGCCGGGTCGAGATCCACGTGGTGGATCCCTATCCGGCCGGCGGCGGGCGGATCTGGCGGCGGGAGCAGTCCCGGCTGCTGTGGATGAACTCGATGACGTCCGACGTCACGATCTTCACCGACGACTCGGTCGAGTGCGACGGGCCGATCGTGCCGGGACCTGATCTCGCCACCTGGGTCGCCGGCGAGGGCGCGACCATCCTCGAACGGGCCGGGCTCGAGGCGCCCGGACCCACCGACTTCCCACCGCGACTGGTACAGGCGGAGTACCTGGCGTGGGTGTGGGAGCGCGTCGTCCGCGATTTTCCCGCGACCGTCACCGAGCACTTGGAGCGAGCCGTGCAGCTGACGGCGGATCGACGGGTGATCCTCGAGTCCGGCCGGGAGCTCGCGGCCGACGCGGTGGTGCTTGCCCTCGGCTACCTGGATCGGTTGCCGACGGCAGCGGAAGCGGCCTGGGCGGCCCAGGCGGCGGACGCCGGCCTGACCTACATTCCGCCCGGCTACACCGCCGATGTCGACCTGGACGGATTGTGGCCGCAGGCACCGGTCATCGTCCGCGGCTTCGGGCAGGCCTTCGTCGACCTGATGGTGCTGCTGACCGAGGGCCGCGGCGGCTGGTACGACGAGTGCGACGGCATCCTCACGTACCATCCGTCCGGCGACGAGCCGATCCTGTACGTCGGATCGCGCCGCGGCGTGCCTTACCACGCGAAACTCGGCTACACCGTGCCCGGTGCGAAGCCGGTGCCGACGCGGTACCTGACCACGGAGGCGCTCGGCGACGGCCCGCTCGACTTCGGCCGCGACGTGCGGCCGTTGATCGAGAAGGAGCTGGCGTACGCGCACTACCAGGAGCTGTTCACGGCGCATCCCGAACGGGTGCGGTCCTCGTGGCAGGCTTTCGCGGCCGCCTTGGACACTTGGGCGCCCGGATCGGTGGGATCGTCGGCGGACCGGGAGTTCGCGGCCGTCGTCGCGGCCGCCGTTCCCGATCCTGCCGACCGGTTCGTCCGGCACGAGGTGGATCGGCCCTTGGCCGGACGGTTCTTCGCGGATCGGGCGCGGTTCGAACGGTTCCTGGCCGAGCTGATCGAGAGCGATCTGCTCCGGCGCGCGGATCCGCAGTACTCGGCCGACCTGGCCGTCTTCAACGCACTGCTGAGCATCTACAGCGTGCTCTCGCGGGCGATCACCGACGGGCAACTGTCGGACGAGGACCGGGTGCGGCGGGTGGAGACCGAGTGGCACGGGTTCTTCTCGTTCGTCGCGAGTGGACCGCCGCCGCGGCGGCTGGAGGAGCTCCTCGCCCTCCATCGGGCCGGGATCGCCCGATTCGCCGGGCCGGACCTGGATGTTGCTATTGACAACGATCAGTTCGTTGCCACCAGCCCCGGTGTCGCGGGCGAGATCCGCGCGCGGGCCTTCGTCGAGGCGCGGCTGCCACGTCCCGACGTACTAGCGACCACTGATCCGTTGCTCCGCGGACTGCTCGATTCCGGCGCTTTGGCGGCCGACGAACTGGTCGCGGCCGACGGGACGAGCCTCGGGGGCGGCCAACTGAAGGCGGACTCGCGGTGCCGCGCGATCCGGGCCGACGGCTCCACTCACGACGCCCTGTTCCTGCTCGGCCCGTCGGTTTCCGGTTCGGCCGGCTCCTCCGGGTTCTCCCGGCCGCATTTCAACGGTCCCGGCTTCCGGCAGAACGACGCCGTCGCCCGGGACCTGCTCACGCTGCTCGCCCCCACCGTACGGAAGGAAGAACGTCATGCCAGTTGAGTTCCTCGGTATCGCCGGGACGAACCCGGCCAGCGAGGTGACACCGCGCACCGGCGGCCCGCTGGACCTGGAGTACACCAGCAAGCTCGCGCGCGCCCACGAGGACAACGGGTGGGACCGCATCCTGTTCGCCTACCACTCCGGAGCACCGGACCCGTCCCAGGTCGCGGCGTACGTCGCGGGGCGCACCGAGCGGATCAACCTGGTCGTCGCGCACCGGCCGAACGTCGCGTACCCGACGCTGACCGCGAAAACGTTTGCGACCCTGGACCACCTCAGCGGCGGCAGGTTCGAGGTGCACGTCATCACCGGTGGCTCGACCGCGGATCAGGCCGCCGAGGGCGACCACCTGCCCAAGGACGAGCGGTACGTGCGGACGGCCGAGTTCATCCAGATCCTCAAACAGGCCTGGACTTCGGACACCCGGTTCGACTTCCACGGAAAGCACTACCAGTTCGAGCAGTTCCTCGCCGACATCAAGCCGGTACAGCAGCCGCGGCCGCGGATCTCGTTCGGCGGCTCGTCGGCGGCGGCGTACGAGGTCGGCGCGGCCGAGGCGGACATCTTCGCGCTCTGGGGTGAACCACTGGCCGGCACCCGCGAGCAGCTCGCCACCATCGACGCCGCGGCGGCACGGGCCGGACGGACGGACCGGCCGACCATCCAGATCGCGTTTCGGCCGATCCTGGCGCCGACCGAGGACCTCGCCTGGGAGAAGGCGGAGCGCATCCTCGGGCGGATCAAGGCCGTGCAGGCCGGCGGGGTGCCGGCGAGCACCAGGCTCCGCTCGAAGACTCCGGAAAACGCTGGATCCCAGCGGCTGCTGCAAGCGGTGGCAGCAGGCGAGCGACACGACCGGGCGCTCTGGACGGCACCGACCGGCCTGACCGGAGGCGGCGGTAACTCCACCGCGCTGGTCGGGACGCCGGAAACCGTCGCCGCCGCCCTGCTCGACTACTACGACCTCGGGATCCGGATCTTCTCCGCCCGCGGTTACGACATCTACGACGACGCGATCGACTTCGGCCGCTACGTCATCCCGCTGGTCCGTTCCGAGGTGGCCCACCGCGAACAAAGGAAAGCGTCATGACTGTTGTTTCCGACCTGGAGCAGGACTGGCACACCTGGCACGCGGCCCGCGAGCGTGACCTGGACACCGACTACGGCTGGCTGTCGATCGTCGCGTTCGACTGGCTGCCGGACACCCCGAAGGCGATCGAGGGCCTGGCCGGCCGATGGTGGGCGGACGATCAGGCGCATGTCACCGCATCCGGCGAGCTGACACTGGCCGGCGAACCCGTCCACGGAACGGTTTCCGCCAGCGTTCCGGAGGCCGGCTCGCTCAGCTGGCTGCTGTACGGCGACCGGCTGGCCGAGCTCGTCCTGCGCGGTGGCCGGTACGCGATCCGTCAGCGCGATCCGCGCGCCGCAGCGCGGCAGAACTTCGAGGGCGTACCGGCGTACCCGATCGACGACGCCTGGACCGTGACCGGGTATTTCAGTCCGTACTCGCGGACGCAGCGCGTGGAGGTGTCGACCGCGCGCGACGATCTGCGTCAGCACATCACCACGGTCGGCACCGTACACGTCGCGCTCGGCGGTACGGCGTACGAGCTGGTCGCGACCGCGGCGGCGGACGGGCGGCTGAACGTCGCGTTCCACGACAAGACCAACGGTGAGGAAACGGCACCCTGGCGCACGGTGACGACCGGGCCGGTGCGCGAGGACGGTTCGGTGGTGATCGACTTCAACCGCACCGTCAACCTGCCGTTCGCCTTCACGGCGTACGGCACCTGCCCGGCGCCCGTCCCCACCAACCGCCTCTCGCTCCCGGTCACGGCCGGCGAGAAGAAGGTGCGATGAGGGACTTTCCGGCTCTTGTGATGATGTGTGGGTGGTGACTGGGACTCGACCTGGGCACGCGCTTCGGCCGGCGGTCGAGGCTTGGCGAGCCGGCCGCGAGGCCACGCACGCCGGCGGGATATCCGGTTCTTGTGACCGATCCGTGGGTGGGTCCAGGCCCGGGTGACCGAGTCGGCGCCCGCGCTGAACCACCGCGCTGAACGACGGCGCTGAACGACGGCGCTGGACGCCGCGTGCGTTCCCGCACGGTGGGTTCACCCATCGTGTTGTGGGTTCCTGACCCGTGTGAAGGGTGCGGAACCCACAACACGATGGGTGAACCCACCGTGCGGCGGAAACCCGGAAACCCCTTACGACCACACCGCACCATCACCCCACACCACGCCACCACGCCACGCCACGCCACGACGCCGCCACGACGCCGCCACGCCACGCCACGCCACGCCGCCACGCCACCACGCCGTGCCGTCACCGCGTGCTGAACACCGACCAGATCACCACCGGCTGCTTCGCGGCACGGCACGGCACGGGACGGCACGGCACGGCACGGGACGGCACGGCACGGCACGGCACGGGACGGCACGGCACGGCACGGCACGGGACGGCACGGCACGGCACGGGACGGCACGGCACGGCACGGCACGGCATACAAGTGGATAACCCCGCGTGTTCGGGGTTCTTCGTCGGTATACCAGCAGAGAACCCCCAACTGGCGGGGTTATCCGTTCGTATGAGTTGGCTGCGCAGTCGTCGTACGGGCTGAAGTCGGGGGTTTGGACAGGTTGTGGTGGGTGTGGAGTGGTTATTGCTTGTTCAAGGTCCCGGGATGGGGTGCACCGTGCCGGGCAGATGTGCACCGTCCCGGACGAGTGTTCGCGGCCCCGGGCGGGTGTGCACGGTCCCGGGCAGATGTGGACCTTCCCGGACGAGTGTTCGCGGTCCCGGACGGGTGTGTGAGGTCCCGGACGAGTGTGCACGGTCCCGGATGGGTGTGCACGGTCCCGGACGAGTGTGCACGGTCCCGGGCAGATGTGCACCGTCCCGGACGAGTGTTCACGGTCCCGGATGGGGGTTCGCGGTCCCTGGTAGGGGCTCGAGAGGCCACGGCTCCGGGGGCGCGCTCGGACAGCGCGGGCGCGGGCTCGGTCAACCAGCCCCACCCACGGATCAGGCACATGAGCCGGATATTCGCTGGGACGCGAGGCTGTCGCGGATCTACCCTCGGCCCCATGCCTGAACTGATCGAGCCGACCGTCGACCTGCGGGACTCCTGGCTGGAGTCGGCCGCCGAGTGGGGTGACGCCCACCAGGACGGTGCGGGCGTGTGGGAGGCCGACGACCTGAGCACCGCCGAGGGCTTCGCCGCCTGGACGCAGCGGTTGCGCGACGCGAGCCACGACGTCTGCACGGCGGATCGGGTGCCCTCGACGTACTGGTGGATTGTCGACGGTACGACGTACCTCGGCGCGATCACGCTCCGGCACCCGCTCAACGCCAAGCTGCTCGAAGGCGGCGGGCACATCGGGTACGGCGTCCGTCCGGCGGCGCGCGGTCGGGGGCTGGCCACCTGGGCGCTCGGCCAGGTGCTCGACCGGGCCCGGGAGCGCGGCCTCGACCGGGTGCTGATCACCTGCGACGACGACAACCTCGCGTCGGCGCGGACGATCGAGCGCAACGGCGGCGTCCTGGAGGACGTCCGCGACACCTGGGTCAGTCCCCGGACCAGGCGGTACTGGATCACCCTCCGCGACTGAGAATCGCTACCGCAGGGTACCGTCGACAAGTTGGGCCAGTTTGTCGACGGGGAGTAATCGATCGTGTCCGTACCGCAACAAGCCGCCGAGGAGAAGACCTTCTTCGGTCACCCGCGCGGGCTGATGACGCTGTTCACCACCGAGCTGTGGGAGCGGTTCAGCTACTACGGGATGCGCGCCATCCTGCTGCTGTACCTGACCGACAAGGCGCACGGTCTCGGGCTCGGCGAGACGCTCGGCGAGGCCGTGGTCTCGATCTACGGCGCCTCGGTGTACCTGCTGTCGGTGCTCGGCGGGTGGTTCGCGGACCGGGTCTTCGGCGCCCGCCGGACGGTCCTGTACGGCGGGACCGTGATCGTCGCCGGCCACCTGTGTCTGGCGCTGCCGACGAACGGTACGGCGTACCTCGGCATCGGGCTGGTTGCCCTCGGCACCGGTCTGCTCAAGCCGAACGTGTCGACGATGGTCGGCACGCTCTACGAGCCGGACGACACCCGCCGCGACTCGGCGTTCTCGATCTTCTACATGGGGATCAACATCGGGTCGTTCACGGCACCGTTCGTGGTCGGGTTCCTGCGCCGCGAGGCCGGGTTCCACGTCGCGTTCGCGGCCGCCGCGGTCGGGATGACGCTGGCGCTGATCGCGTACCTGCTCGGCCGCCGCACCCTGCAGGGCCGCGGCGACACCCCGCCGAACCCGCTGACCGCCGCGGACCGGGCGCCGATGCTGCGGATCTCGGCCGCCGTCGTCGTGCTGCTCGTGGCCGTGTTCGCCTGGTCGGCCTGGCGGTCCGGCGGCATCGGCCCGAAGCCGGTCGTGGACGCGATCTCGTACCTGTGTTTCCTGGCGCCGATCGCGTACTTCGCGATGCTGCTGCGCAGCCCGCTGGTGACGCCGGTCGAACGGCAGCGGGTCCGTGCGTACATCCCGCTGTTCGTCGCCGCGATGCTGTTCTTCATGCTGTTCGAGCAGGCCGCGACCACGCTGACGTCGTTCGCGGCGAACCGGACCCAGCTGGACCTGTTCGGGGTGGAGATCTCGCCGGAGTTCTTCCAGTCGATCAACCCGTTCTCGATCATCGTGCTGGCGCCGGTGTTCGCGGCGATCTGGATCAAGCTCGGCGACCGCGGGCCGTCGATCGGGCAGAAGTTCGCCACCGGGCTGCTGCTGGCCGGGATCTCGTTCGCGGTGATGGCGCTCGCCTCCTCGATCGCCGGTGCGAGCCTCGCGTCGCCGCTGTGGCTGGTCCTCGTCTACGTGATCCAGACGCTGGGTGAGCTGTTCCTGTCCCCCGTCGGCCTGGCCGCGACCACCGTGCTCGCGCCGCGCGCGTTCCTCAGCCAGATGATGGCGCTGTGGTTCCTGGCACCGGCCGCCGGTCAGGCCATCACCGCGCAGGTCGTGCAGGCGACCGAGGGCGCGTCGGACACCGCGTACTTCGGCGGTCTCGCGGCGGTGACGATCGTGGTCGCGCTCGCGGTGTACGCGCTGTCCCCGTGGATCCGCCGGCACGCCGACGTACGACAAACGTCGTAGCCGGTCCCGCGGACAAGTTGCGCATTCCGTCCGACGCGGCGGACGGCCCCCGATCCCTACTGTCGGTGGCATGACTGGCGCAAGCGTGGCTCTACTCGCGGGGACGATGTCCACCATCCTCTTCGCGTCGAGCGCCTTGCCGATGGTGGTGAAGGCGATCCGGACCCGGGACCTGGCGTCGTACAGCCCGTGGAACCTGGTGCTCGCCAACGTCGGCAACGCCGTCCACTGCATCTACGTGGTGCACCTGCCGCCGGGGCCGATCTGGATCCTGCACGGCTTCTACGTCGTCACGTCCGCGCTGATGCTGCTGTGGTGGCTGCGGTTCCACACCCGCCGGCGCGAGGTACGAGAGGCACTCACATGAACACCATCATCATCGGCGCCGGGCAGGCGGGGCTCGCCACCGGCTACCACCTGCAGCGGCTGGGACAGCCGTTCACCATCCTCGACGCAAGCGCACGGGTCGGCGACCAGTGGCGAGCGCAGTGGGACAGCCTGCGGTTGTACTCGCCGGCGAAGTACGACGGCCTGCCTGGCCTACCGTTCCCGGGCGAGCCGTGGCACTACCCGGGCAAGGACGAGGTGGCCGACTACCTCGCGTCGTACGCCGCTCACTTCACGCTGCCGATCCGCCACAACACCCGGGTCGAGAGACTCGAGCGCGCCGGTGACCGGTGGATCGTCAGCACCGCCGGCGAACAGCTCACCGCGGACAACGTCGTCGTCGCCACCGGCACCTTCGGGCGTACGCCGTACCTCCCGGACCTCGCGGTCGACCTGGATCCCGCGATCCGGCAACTGCACTCGTCCGAATACCGCCGGCCGCCGCAACTCAAGGACGGACCGGTGCTGGTCGTCGGCGCCTCGCATTCCGGGACGGACGTCGCGTACGAAGTGGCCGCGTCGCATCCGACCATCCTGTGCGGCCGCGATCCAGGACAGCTGCCGTTCACGCCCGGCAAGCCCGGCGAGCGGCTGTTCTGGCCGGCCTTCTTGTTCGTGGCCCGGCATGTCGTCACCCGGCGCTCGCCGCTCGCCAAGTCCGCGATGGCGGACCTGCGGTTCCACGGCGGCCCGATGATCCGGGTCAAGCGCGCGGACCTGCTCGCGCGAGGGGTCGAGCGGGTCCACGAGCGTGTCACCGGCGTCCGGGACGGGCGGCCCGTGCTCGGCGACGGGCGCGTCCTGGACGTCGCGAACGTGGTGTGGGCGACCGGGTTCCGGCAGGACTTCAGCTGGATCAAGGCTCCGATCGTCGGCGACGACAGCTGGCCGCGCGAGTACCGAGGGGTCGCGGCGGATGCACCCGGCCTGTTCTTCTGCGGCCTGTGCTTCCAGTACGCCTTCAGTTCGATGGTGCTGCCCGGCGTCGGTCGGGACGCGGCGTACGTCGCGCGGCGGATCGCTGCCCGCGCGCCCGCGAACGCGACCCTTGCCGCGGCGTGACCTGAAGCGCATGCTCACTCCAGGGGGCATGGATGGGGATCGTCGACGACCTGCAACGTGCCCGGTCCGCGTTCGAACAGCGTGACTGGGCGGTTGCCTACGAGCGTCTCGCCGCGGCGGACCGGGAGTCCGGGGACGCCGGTCTCGAGCCGGGCGAACTGCAGACGCTGGCCACCGCGGCCTATCTGCTCGGCGACACCGACAGTTGCATCCGGGCGTTGCAGCGCGGCTACCGTACGCTCACCGACCGCGGCGACGTCCTCGGTGCGGTCCGGTTCGCGTTCTGGCTGGCGCTCGTGCTGAACGCCCGCGGCGAGGCTGCGATCGGCAACGGCTGGGCGACACGCGCCGAGCGGCTGATGGCCGATCAGCCCGCCGACGCCGTCGAGCGTGGCTACCTGCGGATCCACGACTTCTTCCGGTGCCTCGAGCACGGCGACCCGTCGGGGGCGATGGCAGCGGCCGACGACATCGTCGCGATGGCGCGCCGGCACGGCGATCCCGATCTGCTGGCGCAAGGCCTGGTGTGCAAGGGCCGGCTGCTCCTGTACTCCGGTCGCGTCCCGGAGGGGCTCGCGTTGCTCGACGAGGCAATGGTCGGCGTCGCCGCCGGTGAGTTGTCGCCGATCTTTGCCGGCAGCGTGTACTGCGCGATGATCGAAGGCTGTCAGGAGGTCCTCGACTTCGCGCGGGCGGCCGCGTGGACGACGGCGCTGACGCGGTGGTGTGAGAGTCAGCCCGATCTGGTGCCGTACACCGGGCAGTGCGCGGTACACCGCGGTCAGATCCTGCGGCTGCACGCGGCGTACCCGGAGGCGCTCGCCGAGTTCGAGGACGCCTGCCGGCGTTACGCGGCCTCGGGTTCGAACGCCGCCGCGGGGCTCGCGCTGGCCGAGCGTGGCGACGTACTGCGGGTCCGTGGCGATCTGGCCGGAGCGGAAGCGTCGTACGACGAGGCGTCCGGGTACGGGTACGAGGCGCAGCCGGGGCGAGCCTTGTTGATGGTTGCCCGCGGCCGCGTGCCGGCAGCGGTGACCGCCGTACGGCGTGTGCTCGCGGAAACAGGCGGCCCGGTCCAGCGGTCGCGGTTGCTCGCGGGCGCGGTCGAAGTACTGCTGGCCGGCGACGCGCGGTCCGAGGCAGAAGCCGCGGCGGAGGAACTGGCGAAGACCGCCGAGAGCTTCGGGTGCGCCGGGCTCCGGGCGTCGGCGGCGTACTCGTCGGCCCTGGTCGCGTTGGCGGCCGACGACCCGGAGCGGGCGCTGCCGCACGCGCGGGCGGCGGCCCGGCTGTGGGACGAACTGCAGGCGCCGTACGAGGTCGCACGCGCGAAGGTCCTGATCGGGCGAGCCTTGCGGCTGCTGGGCGATGAAGATTCGGCGACGGCCGAACTGTCGGCCGCTCAGCGAGCGTTCGCAGCCGTTGGTGCCAGGCCCGCACGTCATGACACCGAGCGCCTGCTCACCCGCAGTACCGCGGGCGGCCTCACCGGGCGCGAACTCGACGTCCTCCGTCTGGTTGCCGCAGGCAACAGCAACGCCGAGATCGCGCACCGGCTGGTCCTCAGCGACAAAACCGTGGCCCGCCACCTCACCAACATCTTCGCGAAGCTCGACGTCGGCTCCCGCACCGCAGCCGCCGCCTACGCCCGCGACCACGACCTGCTCTGAGGCACCCAGGTGGAGCTGAAAATCGGTCGTGGGAGGGAGTGGATTCACTCTGGCGAGTGAGGTGATGGGTGCCGGGTAGGCGGATGCTCGAAGCGTGACCACCATTGCCGGCACCACAGAGCGTCCTGTCCCGCGTTGGGCCTTCGTCCTGGCGCACGTGATCCCGCTGCTCACCCTGCCGTCCGGACTGTGGCGGCTCGGGTTGGTGTTCGGATCGTCGATGGGGCTGGTCGACGACCACGGCAACCCCATGTATCTGGAGGGTTTCGGCGGCAAGGTCTACGTCGTCTGTCTGACGATCGTGTCCGAGCTGGTCGCGTTGACCGCCCTGGGCTTGGTCAGTCGGTGGGGTGAGGTCGCGCCGCGGTGGATCCCGGTCATCGGCGGCCGGCGGGTACATCCGTACGCCGCGATCGTGCCGGCCGTCCTCGGATCACTGGCCCTGATCGCGATCTGGACGTACGGCTTCCGCGACGTGTTCACCGGCGAGTTCATCCCGTTCGCGAGCACCGGCTGGCACGTCCTGATGCTCGCCTGCTACCTCCCCCTCTATCTCTGGGGCCCGGCTCTCCTCGCCATCACCTGGGCCTACTACCGCCGCCGGGTCAGCGGGCGCGGGGTCTTGGTTTCAGTGCGGTAGCTGGGAGGGCGGGGGCCGGGAGGGGGTCGCCTTCGTAGCCGGGGACCATCGGGAAGCGGGCGTTGCCGCCGTCGGCGATGGCTTGTTGCCAGGCGTCGCGGGCGGCAACGATCTCCTCGTGGCTGCGGCCGATGAAGTTCCACCACATCACCAACTGCTCCTCGAACGGCTCACCACCGAGCAGCAGGAACCGCGCACCGTCGGCCGCGGACAGTTCGATCGACTCCCGCCCCGCACCGAGATAGGCCATCTCGCCGAACCCTGGACTCAGCTCCCCGATCGTGAGCGATCCTTCGACGACGAGGACGGCGTACTCGTTCGACGGCGTCAGCGGAAGGGAGAGCGTGCGGCCGGGTTCGATGGTGATGTCGGCGCCGACCAGAGGTGTGTACGCCGGTGCGGGCGAGGTGACGCCCGCGACAGTGCCGATCATCACGGTCGCGTGCGCGCCGTCGAAGTCGACCCGCGGCAGGTCGGCGTACGCGTTGAAGGCCGGCGGAGTCGTCGTCCGCACACCGTCCGGGAGCGCGACCCACAACTGGGCGCCGTGCAGCCGCGGCGGCGCGTCCGGGGTGGACACCTCGGAGTGCGCGATGCCGTTGCCGGCGGTCATGATGTTCAGCTCGCCGGGCCGGACGAACGCGTGCGACCCGACGCTGTCGCGGTGCTCGATCTCGCCCTCGAACAGCCAGCTCACGGTCTGCAGGCTGGTGTGCGGATGCGGCGGCACCTGCATGCCGCGCTCCCCCGGTACGCCGTACGAGTCGACGCGCTGCGTCAGGTCGTCAGGTCCGTAGTGATCGACGAAGCACCACGCGCCGACCATCCGGCGATTCTTGTTCGGCAGCAGCCGCCGTACCGTGGTCGACCGCCCCAGCACGACCTCGCGCCCTTCGAGCAACTCCAGCGCCGGTCCCTCGCAGTCCCCGGTCCCGACGACCTCGGCCGGGTTCCGCTCCAAGTCGCTCATGCCGCCGTCCATTCCAGGAGTTCCTTCTGGTCCCAGGTGTTGACGACGCGCTCGGCCGGGACCCCGCAGTCCTCGGCGCGCTCGCAGCCGTACACCTGCCAGTCGAGCTGGCCGGGCGCGTGCGCGTCGGTGTCGATCGAGAACAGGCAGCCCGTCTCGACCGCCATCGACAGCAGCCGTTTCGGCGGATCGAGCCGTTCGGGACGGGAGTTGATCTCGACCGCCGTCCCGAACTGACGGCACGCCTCGAACACCACCTCCGCGTCGAACTGCGACTCCGGACGCGTCCCGCGCCCGCCGGTGATCAGCCGCCCGGTGCAGTGCCCGAGGACGTCGACGTGCGGGTTCGCGATCGCCCGCACCATCCGCTCGGTCATCGGCTCGGCCGCCATCCGCAGCTTGGAGTGCACACTCGCGACCACCACGTCGAGCCGGGCCAGGATCTCCGCGTCGCAGTCCAGCGAGCCGTCCTCGAGGATGTCCACCTCGATGCCGTTGAGGATCGTGAAACCGTCCAGCTCGTCCTGCAGCTTCTTGTTGAGCTCGGCAACGACCTGGAGTTGCTGCAAGCGCCGTTCGCGGGACAGTCCGTTGGCGACGGACAACCGCGCCGAGTGGTCGGTGAGCGCGATGTAGGAGTGCCCCAGGCGATGCGCCGTACGGGCCATCTCCTCGATCGGACTGCCGCCGTCGGACCACTCCGAATGCAGATGCAGGTCCGCCTTGAGCTCGGCGCGCAGCCCCTGCCCCGCGGTCGTCAACTCGCCCGCGGCCTCCTCGAGTTTGGCCAGGTACGACGGTTTCGCGCCGTCCATCGCCTCGACGATCACGGCCTCGGTCTTCGGCCCGATCCCCGGCAACTCGGTCAACGTCCCGGCCCGGCGCCGCGCCCGCACCTCCGCGGCCGGCAGCGCCGCGATCGTGTCCGCCGCCCGCCGGTACGCCTTGACCCGGTGCGTCGGCTGCTGGTCCCGCTCGAGGTAATACCCGATCGCCCGCAACGCCGCCACCGCGTCCGCCACACCCTGGCTGTCCGTCATGACCCCATCTTCCGCCATCCACCGCCCCCGCCACACCGCCCCCGCGCCCACCCACGCCTCACACCCCGCTGGCCCGCCGCCCGCCCGTACCTCCGGCCCACCCTCCCTGCCCTCACCCACAGCGTGGGTACACCCACCCTGTTGTGGGTTCCCAACCCTTCACACGGGTACGGAACCCACAACACGGTGGGTAAACCCATCCACCGTCGACACGGGCCACCGCCGACACGGGCCACCGCCAACAGCGCCGCCCCGGCCCTCACCCACAGCGTGGGTACACCCACCCTGTTGTGGGTTCCCAACCCTTCACACGGGTACGGAACCCACAACACGGTGGGTAAACCCACCCAACGTCGGCGGGCGGGCCGGGGGAAACCCGGCCAGCGTGGGTGGGAACCCGGCCGGCGTGGGTGGGGTGGGGGTTATGGTCTGGGCGTGGTGACGAAGGCGCATCGGGCGCGGGCGGAGCGGTTGCAGAACGCGACCGGTGCGCTGGCCACGGCCGCGATGGCGGCGATGGACGCGAACCTGCCGTGGTTCGCTTCGCTGTCCGCGCAGGACCGGTCCTGGATCGGGCTGGTCGCGCAGTCCGGGATCTCGGCGTTCGTCGACTGGTTCCGCGACCCCGAGGCGCACTCCTCGATGCCGACCCGGATCTTCGGGTCCGCGCCGCGCGAGTTCACCCGGGTGATCTCGCTGCACCAGACCGTCGACCTGGTCCGGACCACGATCGAGACCATCGAGAACACGATCGGCACGTTGCTCCCACCCGACGACGTCCCGATCGTCCACGAGGCGATGCAGCGGTACGCGCGCGAGGTCGCGTTCGCCGCCGCGACCGTGTACGCGCAGGCCGCCGAGATGCGCGGCGCCTGGGACGCCCGCCTCGAAGCGCTCCTGGTCGACTCGGTGATCCGCGGCGAGGCCGACGAGTCGGTCCGCTCGCGCGCCTCCGCTCTGGGCTGGACGGGCGCCGCCGGTACGACGGGATCGGCCGAGGTGGCCGTGGTGGTCGGAAGGGCACCAGCGGGCGAGCCACCACCGACCGGCACACCCGGCTCGAACGTCGCGGACATGGTCCGGCACGCGGCCCGCGAGGCAGGTGCCGACGCGTTGTGCGCGATCCAGGGCGACCGCCTGGTCGTGGTACTCGGTGGTACGAGCCGACCTGTGGAGACTGTACAAAAATTGGCCCAGTGGTTCGGACCCGGGCCGATCGTCGTCGGACCGGTCGTGAAGGATCTGATGTCGGCCGTGACCTCGGCTCGCGCGGCCGTTTCCGGTCTCCGCGCCGCAGCGGCCTGGCCCGGCGCACCGCGGCCGGTGCAGGCCGACGACCTGCTGCCGGAACGGTCACTCTCCGGAGACGGCCACGCCCGCCGGCAACTTGCGACGGAGGTCTACGGGCCGCTCACTGTGGGCGACGGCGTGCTCCTCGAGACGGTCTCGGCGTACCTGGATTCCGGCGGCTCGATCGAGGCGACGGCCCGGGCGATGTTCATCCACGCCAACACCGTGCGGTACCGGCTGAAGCGTGTGGCGGACCTCACGGGGTACAACCCGCTCAATCCCCGCGACAGTTTCACATTGCGTGTCGCACTGACCTTGGGTCGCCTGCTGCATCCGGAGCCGGGCTCGACCGTTTTGTAGGATCTCCACAAAACCGGCCCGGAAGAATTCGTGCTCGCCGTGCGGCTCGCGACGGGGGCCGGTGAGGGAGAGTGGTCACGTGCTCGTCATCGTCGCGCCCGGGCAGGGCGCCCAGACCCCAGGTTTCCTCGAGCCGTGGCTCGCCGACCCGGTGTTCGAGAGCCGGCTGCACTGGCTCTCCGCGGTCGCCGGACTCGACCTCGCCCACTACGGCACCGAAGCCGACGCCGACACGATCCGGGACACCGCTATCGCGCAGCCGCTGCTGGTCGCCTCCAGCATGCTGGCCGCGCTGGCGGTCTTCCCGCATCCCGCCGACGCCTTCGCCAAGGTCGGCGCGGTCGCCGGTCACAGCGTCGGTGAGCTGGCCGCCGCGGCCGGCACCGGCGTGCTGTCCGCCGAGCAGGCGATGGTCCTGGTCCGCGAGCGTGGCAAGGCGATGGCCGCCGCGTCCGCGCTGACTCCGACCTCGATGACCGCGGTTCTCGGGGGCGACCGCGACGAGATCCTCGCCAAGCTGGCCGAGCACGGCCTCACCCCGGCCAACGACAACGGCCCCGGCCAGATCGTTGCCGCGGGCACCGTCGAGCAGCTGGCCGCGCTGGCCGCGGACCCGCCCGCGAAGGCCCGGCTGATCCCGCTCTCGGTGGCGGGCGCCTTCCACACCAAGCACATGGAGCCCGCGGTCCAGACGCTGGCGAAGTACGCGACCGCGATCAGCACCCACGACCCGCGGACCCGCCTGATCTCGAACCGTGACGGTCACGTCGTCCACGACGGCCGCGAGGTCCTGCAGCGGCTCGTCACCCAGGTGAACTCCCCCGTCCGCTGGGACCTGTGCATGCAGACGATGGCCGACCTCGAGGTGACCGGCATCCTCGAGCTGCCGCCGGCCGGCACCCTGACCGGCATCGCGCGGCGCGCGCTCAAGGGCGTCGAGACGTTCGCGCTGAAAACGCCGGACCAGCTCGACGACGCCCGCGCGTTCGTCGAGAAGCACGGCAGCCCGTCCGAGATCGACGCCGCGCCGACCTGGCGGCTGCTGGTCGCCCCGGTGAAGGGCACCGTCAGCCGAGATGTCGGCGTACGGCGGGACGCCGGCGCCACTGTCGACGCCGGAGAGGTCGTCGCGAAGGTGGCGAACTCGCGCGACGAGGTCGAGGTGACCGCGCCGCACGGCGGCATCGTGGTCGAATGGCTCGTGGAGGAAGGCGACCCGGTCTCCCCCGGTCAGCCCCTGGTCCGGCTGCACCCGGCCGGGAGCCCGGCATGATCACCGCGTCGACCGGCGCCGCGCACGCCGGCATCCTCGGCATCGGCTCCTACCGGCCGCGCCGGGTCGTACCGAACGCCGAGATCCTCGAGCACATCGACTCCAGCGACGAGTGGATCCAGACCCGGTCCGGCATCAAGGAACGCCGCTGGGCCGACGACGACGAGACCGTTCTGATGATGTCGGTGAACGCGGCCAAGGACGCGATCGCCGACTCCGGCGTGGACCCGGCCGAGATCGGCTGCGTGATCGTCGCGACCGTCACGCACCTGTACCAGACGCCCGCGATCGCGACCCGGATCGCGGTCGAGGCCGGCGCCCCGACGGCGGCCGCGTTCGACATCTCGGCCGCCTGCGCAGGCTTCTGCTACGGCGTCGCGATGGCCAACGACATGGTCCGCGGCGGCAGCGCGAAGTACGTGCTCGCGATCGGCGTCGAGCGGCTCAGTGACCTCACCGACCGCAGCGACCGGACGACGGCGTTCATCTTCGCCGACGGCGCCGGCGCCGCGGTGGTCGGGCCGACCGACGAGCCCGGCATCGGCCCGGTCGTCTGGGGCTCGGACGGTACGCAGCACCAGGTGATCAGCCAGAAGGAGTCCTGGCAGGAAGCGGCCGGCAGCTACAACTGGCCGCACCTGCGGATGGACGGCAACCCGGTGTTCCGCTGGGCGTCCTTCGAGATGGCGAAGGCCGCGCAGCAGGCGCTCGACGCGGCCGGCGTCAAGGCCGAGCAGCTCGACCTGTTCGTTCCGCACCAGGCGAACATGCGGATCACCGACGCGATGCGCCGTACGCTCAAGCTGCCCGAGCACGTCAAGGTCGCGCGCGACATCGAGCGCCAGGGCAACACCTCGGCCGCCTCGATCCCGCTCGCGATCACCGCGATGCGCGAGTCCGGCGAGGCGAAGAGCGGCGACCTTGCGCTGATCATCGGCTTCGGCGCCGGGCTGGTGTACGCCGCCCAGGTGATCCGGCTGCCGTAGCGCACACCCCATAGTTGTCCGGGGCGGCCCCGATGGCCGCACCGGCTGAACCAAGAGCCAGCAGAATCCGAAAGGGAACCCACACAGATGGCCAGCACCGAAGAGATCCGTTCCAACCTCGCCGAGATCGTGAACGAGATCGCCGGCATCCCGGTCGAGGACGTCCAGCTGGACAAGTCCTTCACCGACGACCTCGACGTCGACTCGCTCTCCATGGTGGAGGTCGTGGTGGCCGCCGAGGAGAAGTTCGACGTGAAGATCCCCGACGACGAGGTCAAGAACCTGAAGACCGTCGGCGACGCCGTCGCGTTCATCGAGCGCGCCCAGAACGGCTGACCTGCCCGTCACCCGTGCTGGCCGGTGCTCATCGGGCCCGCCCGGTGAGCACCACCGCGGTCCTTGCGCACACGCAGTACCTCAGCAGTACCACCCCTCGCTCCCACCCGCAGATCTCTCACGTGAAGGATGAGGTAACCATGTCGAAGACCCGGGTCGTCATTACTGGGCTCGGTGCCACGACCCCGCTCGGGGGCGACGTGAACAGCACCTGGGACGGGCTGCTCGCGGGCCGCTCCGGCGCCCGGCGGCTGACCGACGAGTGGGTGCAGAACCTGGCGGTCCAGATCGCCGCACCGGTCGCGGTCGAGCCGACCGAGGTGATCGAGCGGGTCAAGGCCCGCCGCCTGGACCGGACGGCGCAGCTCGCGCTGGTCGCTGCCCGCGAGGCCTGGGCCGACTCCGGCCTGGCCGACTCCGGGCTCGACAAGGAGCGGCTCGGCGTCGCGCTGGCCTCCGGAATCGGCGGCCTGCACACCACCCTGGCGAACTACGACGCTCTGCAGTCCAACCCGCGCCGGGTGTCGCCGCTGGCGATCCCGATGCTGATGCCGAACTCGTCGGCCGCCTACGTCAGCCTGGAGTTCGGCGCGCAGGCCGGCGTGCACACCCCGGTGTCGGCGTGTGCCTCCGGCAACGAGGCGATCTGGCTCGGCCTCGACCAGATCCGGCTCGGCCGCGCGGACGTGATGATCGCGGGCGGTTCGGAAGGCGCGATCATGGCGCTGCCGCTGGCCGCCTTCGGCATGATGCAGGCGCTCAGCAAGCGCAACGACGAGCCGGAGAAGGCGTCGCGGCCGTGGGACGTGGACCGCGACGGGTTCCTGCTCGGCGAAGGCGCCGGCGTCCTGATCCTGGAGTCGTACGAGCACGCGAAGGCGCGCGGCGCGAAGATCTACGCCGAGCTCGCCGGTGCGGGGATCTCCGCCGACGGTCACGACATCGCGCAGCCCGACCCGACCGGTTCCGGTGCGCGGCGGGCGATGCTGCGGGCGCTGTCCGAGGGTGACCTGGCCCCGGCGGACATCTTCCACATCAACGCGCACGCCACCTCGACGCCGCAGGGCGACGTCGCCGAGTCGCTCGCCATCCGGCAGGCGCTCGGCAAGGACGCCGACCACGCGATCGCCACCGCGCCGAAGTCGATGATCGGTCACCTGCTCGGCGGCGCCGGCGCGGTCGAGTCGGTCGCCACCGTGCTCGCCCTGCACCACCGGGTGTCGCCGCCGACCATCAACGTGGACAAGCTCGACGACCAGGTCGAGCTCGACGTCGCGACCGAGCAGCGCAAGCTGCCGGACGGCGACATCGCCGCGCTGAACAACTCGTTCGGCTTCGGCGGCCACAACGCCGCCATCGCCTTCAAGTCGGTGTAGCCCCATGACCGTACTGATGCCGCGACTCCGTCGCGGCGGGTCATGGGGCTTCAACTCCCGGCCTTCCCTCGTCGCTCCGGTCGCTTCGCTCCCTCCACTCCTCAGTCCAGGACGGGAGGCCCCATGACCGTGGCCCCGGCGAAACCCGCCAAACTGCCGCGAGCGCAGGATCCGCGCAATCCGCTCACGCGGCTGGCTGCGCTGCTGGATCCGGGCAGCCTCGAGTTGATCACCCCCGACGACCTGTCGGGGATGGTCGCGGCGCGCGGGCGGATCGCCGGAGCACCGGTCGTTGCGTTCTGCTCCGACGCCACCGTCATGGGCGGTGCGATGGGCGACGCGGGCTGCGACGTCGTCGTCCGCGCGTACGACGTGGCGCGCGCGGAGCAGGTTCCGATCATCGGCCTGTGGCACTCGGGCGGCGCGCGACTGGCCGAAGGAGTGCTGAGCCTGCACGCCGTCGGCAAGATCTTCTACGCGATGACGCAGGCGTCCGGGAAGATCCCGCAGATCTCCGTCGTGCTCGGTCCGGCCGCGGGCGGAGCGGCGTACGGACCGGCGCTGACCGATGTCGTGATCCTCGGCCCCGAGGGCCGGATCTTTGTCACCGGGCCGGACGTGGTCCGCTCGGTCACCGGTGAGGACGTCGACATGCTGCGGCTCGGCGGGCCCGAGCCGCACGGGCGGCGTTCCGGCGTTGTCCACATCACCACCGACAGCGAGGCGGCCGCGCTCGAGCAGGCCCGCCGGCTCGCCGACCTGTTCGCGAACCAGGGCACGATCTCGACAGACATCCCGGATACGGACCTGTCCGGATTCCTGCCCGAGTCGGCGAAGCGGGCGTACGACGTCCATCCGCTGGTCGGAGGGGTGCTCGACGAGGACTCTCCCGTCGAGCTGCACCAGCGCTGGGCGCCGAACGTCGTGACCACCCTCGGCCGCCTCGGTGGCCGGACGGTCGGCGTGATCGCGAACAACCCGCTGCGGCTCGGTGGGTGCCTGGACGCGCTGTCGGCGGAGAAGGCGTCCAGATTCGTCCGGATGTGCGACGCGTTCGGCGTACCGCTCGTGGTCCTGGTCGACGTCCCCGGGTATCTGCCCGGCGTCGGTCAGGAGTGGGACGGCGTCGTACGGCGCGGCGCGAAACTGCTGCACGCGTTCGCCGAAGCCGTCGTACCGCGGGTCACACTGGTGACCCGGAAGACGTACGGCGGTGCGTACATCGCCATGAACGCCCGCTCGCTCGGGGCGACCCGTGTGTTCGCATGGCCGCGCGCCGAGGTGGCTGTGATGGGTGCGATCGCGGCCGTTCGGGTGCTGCACCGGCGCAAGCTCGCCGAAGTGGCGCCGGAGCTGCGCGCCCAGGTCGAGGCCGAGCTCGCCGCCGAACACGAGAAGCTTGCCGGCGGCATCGACCGGGCCCGCGAGATCGGCGTCGTCGACGAGATCGTCGACCCCACCCGGACCCGTACCGCGCTCGCTCAGGCTCTGGCCGCCGCCGAGACAGCCGCCGGCGACGCGGGCCCGATCCGCGGGACCCACGGCAACATCCCGCTGTGATGCCGCGGCGCGCGGCTGGGAAACAAATGGGCACCTGGTGCCGAAAAGTTTCCCAGCCACACGCGCTCGGCGGCGCGCAGGACAAGCCGAAGGGCGCGAACCCTGGGGTTCGCGCCCTTCACGTGGTGCGGCCGCTGTGGTTGACGACCACCGGGGGTGTCCCGGCACCCGGTGGCCCAGCGGCCACGGCCCCTCCCACCCTTGTGCAACGTCTGATGCTCAGTCTCGGCGAAAAGTTCGGTGAAGTCCCCGGCCGTCACAGGTTTCTTCTGAAGTTCTCAGGAAGCCTTCAGCCAACGGCTCAGACCACCTGTCAGACCACCTGGTGCAGCCAGCGCACCGGCGCGCCGTCGCCGGCGTACCGGAACGGCTCGAGCTCGTCGTCCCACGGGCGGCCGAGCAAACGCTCGACCTCCTCGGTCAGGTCGGCCTCGCCCGCGGCCGCCTTCAGCATGGCCGCCTTCAGCCGCTCCTCGGGGACCATGATGTCGCCGTGCACGCCGGTGGTCGCGTGGAAGATCCCGAGGTCGGGCGTGAACGAGTAGCGCTCGCCTTCCGCGCCGTTGCTCGGCTCCTCGGTCACCTCGAAGCGGAGCTTCTGCCACCCGCGCAGGGCGGACGCCAGCTTGGCCGCGGTCCCGGCTTCGGCCTGCCAGGACAGCTCGGCCCGGTAGGTGCCCTGGGCCGCGGGCTGCGGTGTCCAGTCCAGTTTCACGGGCACGCCAAGGACGCCGCCCGCGGCCCACTCGACATGCGGGCACAACGCTGACGGCACCGTGTGGACGTACAGAACGCCACGAGTCGTCGCCACCGGGACCTCCTGTGCTCGAGGGGCGCCTTCCCCAGCGTTCTCGAACATCGCCGTCGATCCCGGCGGAAAACTCAGGTGTTGCTTCGGTTGTTGCTTCGGTCAGTGCTTCTACTGTTGCTCCAGTTGTACAGGGCACCACAAGACACCCCGCGAAACTTCTGTACATCTTGCACCACGACCCCCGTCAGCACCAGCAACCTCGCCGTGTCAACTACATCACCGTCGTGTCGCGAACCAGAATCACGGCGAGACGACAACCGGTGTCAGGCCGAGCCACGCCGTACCAGCCGGGTCGGCAGGATGAGCGGCGTCGGCGTGTCGCCGGAGGTCAGCGCGAGCAGCATCCGGGCCATCTCGCGCCCGAGCGACTGGATCGGCTGGGCGACGGTGGTCAGCGGCGGATCCATGTGCCGGGCGGCGGCGATGTCGTTGAACCCGACGATCGCCACGTCGTCCGGCACCGCACGCCCGGCCTCCTTCAGCACCTGCATCGCGCCGACGGCCATCTGGTCCGACGCCACGAACACAGCGTCCAGGTCGGCGTGCTGATCGAGCAGCTCACGCATCGCGGCGCTGCCGCCCTGCTCCGAGAAGTCGCCGTGCGCCACCCGGCCGGCGTCGAGCCCGGCGACGGCCATGGCTTCCTGGAAACCCTTGTACCGCGCGCCGCCGGCGCCTTCGTCCATCCGGCCGGTGATCGTCGCGATCCGCGTCCGCCCACTGTCGATGAGGTGCTCGGTCGCCTGCCGCGCACCGCCACGGTTGTCCGCGTCGACGTAGTACCGCGGCTCGAATCCGATCGGGCGACCGCCGAACACGACCGGTACGTCGGACTTCTCCGCCAACCGGGCCAGCGGATCGTCGCCGTGCATCGACATCAGCATCACACCGGCGGCCTGACGGGTGCGCAGCAACTGCTCGAGCCGGGTCTGTCCTCGCGACGAGGTGGCGAGCTGCAGCATCAGCTCCAGCTCGGTCTCCTCGAGCACCACGGAGATACCGACCACGACCTCGGCGAAGAACGGGTCCGCGAACACCTGCGGGTTGTCGCTGGAGATCGCCAGCACGACCGCACCGGCTTGCTGCGTCGCCAGCGCGCGCGCCGTTGCGTTGGGCACATAGCCGAGGTCGGCGACGGCCCGCAGTACGGCGGCCCGCTTGGCCTTGCTGACGTGCGGCGCGTTGTTGATGACGCGCGACGCGGCCGACCGGGACACCCCGGCGCGCTCGGCGACTTCGTCGAGCGTCACCTGGCGTCTGGAAAGTTCGGTCACCGGCGGGTCCTTGTCGATCGAGTGGATAGAGGGTAGAACATCACGACCGCAGGGCACCGTCCATGATGCCGCTGACCAGTTGCCGCCCGAACAGGACGAACACGGCCAGCAGCGGTACCACCGCGACGAGCGTTCCGGTGAACATCAGCGTGTAGTCGGTGTAGTACTGCGTGGCCAGCTGGCTGAGCGAGAACTGCACCGTCGGGTTGTCCGCCTCGAGCACCGCCAGCGGCCAGAGGAACTCGTTCCAGGTCCCCATGAACGTGAACAGTCCGAGGACCGCGGCACCCGGCCGCAGCGCCGGCGACACCACCCGCACGAACAGTCCGAACGTCGAACACCCGTCGAGCCGGGCCGCCTCGATCAGCTCGTCCGGTACGGCGCGTTCGGCGTACTGCCGCATCAGGAAGACGCCGAACGCCGAGACCAGGAACGGGACGATCACAGCCTGCAGACGGTTCTGCCAGCCGAGCTTCACCATCACCATGTACAGCGGCACGATGCCCATCTGCACCGGGACCATCATCGTTGCGAGCACCGACAGCAGCAGCGCGTTGCGGCCGCGGAACCGGAGCTTCGCGAACGCGAACCCGGCCAGCGACGAGAAGAAGACCACCGACACCGTGACGCACACCGACGCGATCGCCGAGTTCATCAGCCCGCGGGCGAAGTGCGCCTCGGCCGCCTCCGGACCGAACAGCCGCTCCAGGTTGTCGAACAGGTTGCCACCTGGGAGCAGCGGCGGCGGGAACTGGCCGATGACGTCGTTCGACCGGGTGGCGACGACGAACAGCCAGTACAGCGGGAACACCGACAGCACCAGGCTGATGATCAGGGTCAGGTGGACCATGCGGTTCTTCATGACGTACCGCCTCGCAGTCGCCGGGCGAGCAGCGCGTTGACGATTCCGGCGAGCACGGTGAGCAGGAAGATCGCCCACGCGATCGCCGACCCGTAGCCGTAATCGAAGTTCGTGAAGCTCTGCTCGAACATGTACATCGCGACAGTCTGGAACTGTCGCAGACTGCCGCCGGACACGTCGCCCTGCCCGAACAGCAACGGCTCGGTGAACAACTGGATGCCGCCGATCGTCGACATCACGATCGTGAACACCAGAGCCGGCCGGATCAGCGGCACCGTGGTACTGCGGAACTGGCGGACCGGCCCGGCGCCGTCGATCTGCGCCGCCTCGTACAGGTCGCGCGGGATCGACTGCATCGCCGCGAGGTAGATGAGGGCGTTGTACCCCGTCCAGCGCCAGTCCACCATCGTGGCGATCGCGATCCACGAGCCACCGCGGCTCGCCTGCCAGTCGATCGGGTCGATGCCGAACAGCCCGAGCGCACCGTTGACGAGCCCGGCGTCTCGCCCGTACAGCTGACCGAACACGATCGCCACCGCAGCCACCGAGGTCACGATCGGGATCAGGACGCCGAGCCGGAACAGCAGCAGCCTGCGGATCGGCTGGTTGAGCAGGGCCGCGAGGACCAGCGCGCCGAGCAACTGCGGCACGGTCGCCAGCACCAGCAGGCCGACCGTGTTGACCAGCGCGTTCCAGAAGTCCGGATCGCCGACGAGCCGCACGTAGTTGTCCAGGCCGACGAAACCGGCGTCGCCGGTCAGGTCCCACGCCCGCAGCGAAACCCACGCGGTGTAGATCAGCGGGAACAGGCCGAACGCGGTGAACAACACGAAGAACGGCGCGATGAACAGGTACGGCGAGCCATGCAGGTCGAGCCTGCTGCGCCAGGAGGCGGTCGCGGACGGCGCCGGACCGGCCGGGGCGGGGGCCGGCCGCGACGGCCGCGGCGGGGCTTGGGTACTCACTTCTGGACGGCCCGCTTCGCGTCCGAGAGCGCCTTGTTCCAGGCCGCTTCGGGCTCGAGCTTGCCCTGTTCGACAGCGGTCAGTGCGTCACCGATCGTGTCGCCGACCAACTGGTTGTCCGGCCCGAGGTAGACGGGCTTCAGGCTCTTCGCGGAGGCGCCGAAGATCTTGCCGACCGGCGCGTTGTTGAAGTACGGGTTGACCGCGCCGGACACGGCCGGGTCGTCGATGGCCTGCGGCGACGACGGGAAGTTGTTCTTCGCCTTGAAGGCCGCGGTCTGCCCCTCCGGGCTGGTCAGGAAGGCCGCCAGCTCGGCGGCCTCCTTCGGGTGCTTGCTCTGCGCCGGAACGGCGAGGAACGACCCGCCACGGACCGCGCCCGGGCCCGGGACCCGCGCCACGTCCCACTTGCCCGCGTTCGCCTCACCGGCCTGGTCCTTGATGATGCCGAGCATCCAGGCCGGCACGGGATGGTCGCGAACGTGCCCTTCTTGAAGCCCGCGTTCCAGGCCGGGCTCCACATCTGCAGCTTCCCGGACAGGCCGGCGTCGATCATCGCTGTGGCCTGCTCCCAGGACCGGCGGACACCCGGGTTCGAGTCGACGATCAGCTTGTTCTCCCGATCGAAGTACGTCGTGTCGCCCTGCTGCATCAGGATGTTCTGGTAGATGCCGCCGGCGGTGTCGAAGAAGCTCGCGCCGGTGCCCGCGGCAACGAACCGCTTGCCGGTGGCAAGGTACGCGTCCCAGGTCGGCCACAGCGCGCCGACCTGATCGCGGTCCGTCGGCAGCCCAGCCTGCTTGAACAGGTCCGTGCGGTAGCACATGCCCTGGGCGCCGACGTCGGTCCCGAGACCGACGAGCTTGCTGCCGTCCGGCGTGAGCGCCTGCTGCCACTTCCAGTCCAGGAAGTTGCCCTTCAGCTTGGCGGCGTCGTGGTCGAGCAGGTTGACGAACTGGTCGGGCTTGGCCATCAGCTTGACCAGGATGCCCTCCTCCAGCGCGACCACGTCACCCGCGCCGCTGCCGGCGGTCAGCCACTGCTGCAGTTTGGGCGTGTAGTCGGCCAGCTTCGCGATGTTCTCCTCCTTGACCTTCACGCCGGGGTGACTCGCCTCGAAGGCCCGGTACAGCTCGTCGTACCCGAACTTCCCGAAGGTCTTGACGGTCAGCGTGACCGTGCCGTCGCCGGCGGCCGGCTCCTGCGACCCGCATCCCGTCACGGCAAGCAGGGCGACGGCCGCCGCTGCCGCGAGCATCTTCTGAACCGACATCGACTTCTCCAAACTGGACGGAAACTGGGAGCGCTTCCAGGCGACCATAGACGCCGTCCGCCGCTGTGTGAAGGCCGAATTTCGTGCACGTTTCGGTCTTGACACACTCTCGGCCCGTCGGCAGCATCAGGCCCAATCGCTCCCTGATCCTGCAAGCGCTCCCAGCGCGCTCCCGGAGGCTGTCCATGCCTGAAATCCCCTGGCGGTCCGGTGCGGCCGCCGTCCTCGGTGCCGTCATCCTGGTCCCACTGCTGACCGCGCCCGCGGCCGCGGACCAGTCGTACGAGCGGGTCCTGAACGGAACCTTCGACGCCGGGAAGTCACCCTGGTGGAGCAGCGGGTCGACGCCATCGGCGGTGACCGACGGGCGGCTGTGCGCGCAGATCCCGGCCGGCACCGTGAACCCGTGGGACTCGATGATCGGCCAGGACGACCTGCCGCTCGAGTCCGGGCAGCCCTACACGCTGCGGTTCGACGCGACCACGAGCCGGCCGGTCCAGTTCCGCGCGGTCCTCCAGCAGGCCGCCGCCCCGCACGCGACCGTGCTCAACAAGGCCGTGAACGCGACCACCACGTCGCAGACGTTCGAGTTCACCGGCACGTCACCGGTCACCGACACGCACGGCCAGGTGTCGTTCCAGATGGGCGGCGCGACCGAGCCGTACACGCTGTGCCTGGACAACATCTCCGTGGTCGGCGGCATCCTTCCGCCTGGTGGCATCCGCGACTTCGGCTCACCGGTCCGCGTCAACCAGGTCGGGTACGTCGCCAACGGGCCGAAGCGGGCGACGTACGTCACCACTTCGACCACTCCCCTGCCCTGGCGACTGCTTGCCGCCGACAACAAACCGGTCGCGACGGGTACGACGAAGCCCTTCGGCAGCGATGTGCTGGCGGGCGACGACGTCCAGCTGATCGACTTCGGGTCGTACCGCGGCACCGGCAGTGGCTTCCGGCTGGCCGTCGGCGATGATGTCAGCGAACCGTTCGACATCAGCCGCCACCTGTACGCCGACCTCCGTCGCGACGCGCTCGAGTACTTCTACAACAACCGCAGCGGCATCCAGATCGAGGCGCAGTACGTCGGGGACGCGTATGCCCGCGCCGCCGGCCATCTCGGCGTTGCACCGAACAAGGGCGACACCTCGGTCCCCTGCTTCCCCGGAACCTGCGACTACAGCCTCGACGTCCGCGGCGGCTGGTACGACGCCGGCGACCACGGCAAGTACGTCGTGAACGGCGCGCTCGCCGCGTGGCAGCTGCTCGACCTCTACGAGCAGACCGGCCGCGGGCCCGCGCTGAAGATCCCCGAGGCAGGCAACCGGACACCGGACGTCCTCGACGAAGCCCGCTGGCAGCTCGAGTTCCTGCTGCGGATGCAGGCGCCGAACGGGATGGTGCACCACAAGATCCACGACGAGAAGTGGACCGCGCTCGGCCTCGCTCCGGCAGCGGACCCGCAACCGCGCTACCTCTACCCGGTGTCGACCGCGGCTACCCTCAACCTGGCGGCCGTCGGAGCCCGCTGCGCGCGGATCTACGCGACCTGGGACCACCGCTTCGCGGCGCGCTGCCTGGCCGCGGCGGACAAGGCCTGGAAGGCGGCACGTCAGCACCCGGCCGTGTACGCCCCCGACGGCGGTGAAGGCGGCGGCGCGTACGACGACACGAAGGTCACCGACGAGTTCTCCTGGGCGGCCGCCGAGTTGTACGCCGCCACCGGCAGAGCGTCGTACAAGCGCTTCATCACCACGACGCTCGACGCCGCCGACGGCTTCTCCTGGCAGGAGACCGGTGGGCTGGCCGACCTGGCACTCCTCCGCGTGCAGTCGCGGCTGACCCCGCCAGATCGATGGAAGCTGCGCGACCGCATCACGCGCGCCGCCGACGCCTACCTCGCCAACGTCAGCTCGCAGGGCTACCCGAACCCGTACAAGCCCGCCGACGGCCAGTACGTGTGGGGCTCCAACTCCGGTACCGCGAACAACGCGATGATCCTCGCGATCGCCGCGGACCTCACCGGGAAGGCGGCGTACCGCTCGGCGGCGCTGGAGTCGCTCGACTACCTGCTCGGCCGGAACGCGCTGAACCAGTCCTACGTGACCGGGTACGGAGAACGCGCCAGCCACAACCAGCACCACCGGTTCTGGGCGCACTCGCTCAACCCAGCCCTGCCGGCGCCGTATCCGGGCTCGCTCGCCGGCGGGCCGAACTCGCACCTGCAGGATCCGGTCGCCCAGCGCAACCTGCCCGGCTGCGCGCCGGCCAAGTGCTACGTCGACGAGATCGGGTCATACTCGACCAACGAGGTCGCGATCAACTGGAACTCGGCCCTCGCCTGGCTGACCGCCTACGCGGACGACTAGGACGAGACGCTTACGGGAAGCGGGAGGCGAGGGCGATGCAGGCACCGGCCGCGGCCAGCGTGAACAGCATCGCGATCCCGGCGTACCGGGCGGTGATCTCCTTGTCGACCTCGTCGTACCCGACCGAGGAGCCGATGTCCTTGTAGACGTCCTCGAGCTCACCGGCCGACTCCGCGGTGTAGGCCTCGCCGCCGCTGATCTCGGCCACGGTGCGCAGCTCGGCGCGGTCCGGTGGCACCCGCTGCCGGATCCCGTCCATCTCGATGAACCCGGAGTCGGTGCCGAAGCAGATCGTGTAGACCGGGGTGTTCTTCGCCTTCGCCGCCTGGGCGCCTTCCTGGGCGGTCCGGCCGACGGTCCGCTTGCCGTCCGACAGCAGCACGATCCGGGCCGGCGCCGGGTCGTCCGGGTGCTCCGGGTCCGGCGGCACCTGGGTCAGCGCCTGCAGCGAGGTGAAGATGCCTTCACCGGTCGCGGTCGACTCGGCCAGCTCCAGACCGTCGATCGAGCGCAGGACGGTCGCCCGGTCGGTGGTCGGCGGCACGATGATCGACGCGGTACCGGCGAAGTTCACCAGCGCGACGTTGAACTTCGCCGGCAGCTGGTTGACGAAGTTCTTCGCCGACTTCTTCGCGGCCTCGAGCCGGTTCGGCTCGATGTCGGTGGCCATCATCGACAGTGAGACGTCGATCGCGACCACGATCGTGGCCCGCTCCCGCGGCACCTTGACCTTGTCCTTCGGCTGCGCGAACGCGACGATGCACATCAGCGCGGCGAGCAGCGCGAGCCCGACGGCCAGGTGCCGGCGCCACTGCGGGCGGCGCGGCGCGACCCGGTCCAGCAGCGCGATGTTGGTGAACCGCAACGCGTACTGCGAGCGGCGGTGCTGGAGGAAGATGTATCCCGCGAGGATCAGCGGGATGAGCAGCAGGAACCACAACCGCCCAGGAGACAGGAACTCCATCAGCGAGCCACTCCCTTCGGCGGTTGGTGCAGGCGCGGCGCGATCCGCCGGTAGGCCAGCGTGAACCGGACGGTGTCAGCGACCCAGTCGCGGTCCGTGCGCAGCACGAGATGCCCGGCACCTACCCTACGCAGAGCGGCGCGGGTTCGTTCCCGCTGGGCGAGCGCGGCCGTCGCGAACGCCTCCCGGACCCGGCGCCGCCGGGTGTCGATCTCGCGGACCTCGCCGGTCTCCGGGTCACCGATCGTGACCACGCCGATGTTCGGCAGCTCGAGCTCGCGCGGGTCGACGATCTCGACCGCGAGCACCTGGTGCTGGGCGGTCAGCTTCCGCATCGCGCGCTCCCAGGACGGCTCGATCTGGGTGGCGATCTCGCCGTCGTGCGGGGTGAGGAAGTCCGACACGATCACCCGCAGACCGCGTTTACGCTGGGTGCGCGCCATCGACTCGAGCGCCGCGGCCAGGTCGCTGCGGTGGACCTCGTCGTCGGTGGCGACCTGCTCGGCCAGCAGCGCGCGCAGCAGGCCGTACAGCGCCAGCCGCCCGGACCGCGCCGGCCAGCGCCGCAGCGCCGAGTCGCGCAGCATCAGCCCGCCGAACCGGTCGCCGAGCCGGTGGGTGAGGAACCCGACGGTGGCCACGGCCGCGACCGCGAGCTCGCGCTTCTCGAGCGTCGACGTACCGAAGTCCATCGAGCCGGACAGGTCGACCAGCGCCCACGTCTCCAGCTCACGGTCCGCGATCAGGTCGCGGACGTGCGGCACCGTGGTCCGCGCGGTCACCGCCCAGTCCATCCGGCGGACGTCGTCACCGACCTGGTACTCACGCGCCTCCGCGAGCTCGGTCCCCGGCCCCGGCAGCAGGCCGAGATGCTCACCGTGCAGATAGCCCTCGAGCCGCCGGACGACGGTCAGCTCCAGCCGGCGCAACGCACGCTCGGGAGCGAGCTGCGAGATCGTCATCGCAGCCCGCGGGTCAGGACGGTTGGGCATTAATGCTCCCTGTTCCGGAGCATCAGACGAACTCCGGGCGGCCGGTGCCGTCGGCGCCGTCGCGCCAGACCGGCTGGGGCGGCGGGACGGTGGCCAGGATGCGCTCGATCACGGCGCGCGGGTCGATGTTGTCGGCGACGGCGTCGAAGGTCAGACCGAGCCGGTGGCCCATCACGTCCAGCGCGACGGTCTGAATGTCACTGGGCAGCAGGTAGTCGCGGCCGTGGATCAGCGCCAGCGCCCGGCCGGCCGAGATCAGGCCGAGGGTCGCGCGCGGGCTGACGCCGAGCTCGATGATCGGCTCCAGGTCGGGCAGGTGGAAGTCGGTCGGCGTCCGGGTCGCCATCACCAGGCGGACGGCGTACTCCGCGACCAGGTTGTGCACGAACACCTGCTCCGCGGACCGCTGCAGCTCGAGGATGGTCTCCGGCTTCAGCACCTGCCGCGGCTCCGGCGGGTCGACGCTCATCCGGCGGAGGATCTCGAACTCCTCGTGCCCGCGCGGATGCGGTACGTCGATCTTCACCAGGAAGCGGTCGCGCTGCGCCTCGGGCAGCGGGTACACGCCCTCGGACTCGATCGGGTTCTGGGTGGCGATCACGATGAACGGCTTCGGCATCGGGAAGGTCTGGCCGCCGATCGACACCTGCCGCTCGGCCATCAGCTCCAGCATCGCCGACTGCACCTTGGCCGGAGCGCGGTTGACCTCGTCGGCGAGCACGAAGTTCACGAACGTCGGGCCGAGCTCGATGTCGAAGGTTTCCCGGGTCTGCCGGTAGATCCGGGTACCGACGATGTCGGACGGGACCAGGTCGGGGGTGAACTGGATCCGGGCGAACGACCCGCCGACGACGCTCGCGAAGGTCCGGACGGCGAGCGTCTTGGCGACCCCGGGAACACCCTCGAGCAGGCAGTGTCCCTTGGCCAGCAGCGACACCATCAGGGTCTCGACCATGTGCTCCTGGCCGACAATCACCCGCTTGACCTCGCCGACGGCCTCCCCGATCAGCCGGGACTGCTGGGCCACCGAGCCTGCCGGCACCGTGGTTTCGGTCATGCCTGTCCTTCCGGGGTCCGCGCGCGGACCTTGTCATCCACCGTCATTCGCCGTCCATCACCGACGATCACCGTCGTACATCACATCGCGACACCGGTCATTCCATCAGATCCCCGGGTCCAGCAGCAGCACGGCCCACCGCACCCTTTCCCCATCCTCCCCCTCCGGCCCAAATCCCGCCTCCGCTCGCCTGCGGCGACAGTGCTACCGGGGATGTGGTGGGATTGGGGTGATGACCGCGACCGAATCCCACACCGAGGTGCAGCCGGAGCAGCCGGCCGCGCCGGAGATTCCGGCCGCCCTGCCGCTGCAGCCGGAGGACCCGCCGCGGGTCGGTGCGTTCTGGCTGCGCGGCCGTCTCGGTGCGAACGCGGCCGGTTATCTGTACGCCGCCAGCGCCGACGACGGGCGGGACGCGGTGGTCGCGATGATGACCGAGGGTTCGGCCGACGACGCGGCCGCCCGGGAGCGGTTCGTGCACGCGGTCGACGATCTGCCCGAGGAGGTCGTCCTCGCGCACAACGACTCCGACGACGACGATCTGGCGCTCTGGGTCGCGATCGGGCCGATCCGGCCGGACGACGGCTCCAGCGCGGCGGCCGACGAGCGGCTGATCGCGGAGCGTCGCGGCGAGGAGATCCTGTCCGCGGTGCTGATGGATCGGGTCCCGCAGCCCGGCAAACTTCGCGGCCCGGACTTCCGCCACTACTGGGAGAACCGGCGTCGTCCCGGACTGTTCCGGATCTGGCCGCTGCCGTGGCCGAGCGCACTGCGTCCCGCGTCCCGCTGGGCGCTCGGCTTCGCGTTGCTGACGATGGCACTGCTGATGGCCCTCGCGGTCGTGCTCGCGTGGTGGTTGTTCCGCAACGCGCCGCCGCTGGAGCCCGAGCCCGTGATCCCGACGCCGACCGGCACCACCACCGTGACGGTCACGCCGACCACGCCGCCGCCGGGCACGGGGACCGGCTCCACGTCGCCTTCCGGAGGCCCGTCGACGCCGACCACCACCGCGCCGACCGGGATTCCGACCATCGCGCCCACCGGTTCGCCCGGTACGGCGACCAACCCGGAGGACAGGTTCTGAGCAGCCTGTTCCGCGCTGCGACCGGCGGAGGTCCTAAGCAGCCTGTTCGCGCTGCGACCGGCGGAGGCTGAGCAACCCGATCAGGCTGATCACCGCCCAGCTGCCCTCGAGCAGCAGGAAGCCCCACGAGGACTGGACGGCGGCGATCGTTGCCAGCACCCCCGATCCGAGCAGGTTGAGCAACTGGTACGTGACGGTACGCTGGCGCAGCTTTCCGGCCTGGGCGGCCGCGAACGCGATCAGGATCGTGAGCGCACCGGCGATCTCGAGAACGTCGAGAGCATGCATGGGACGGCCCCCTCCCACGGGGCACGACGTCGTCTTGGCAGACCGGGTACGACGCCACTCGTCCGGGGAACCGCCGGGAAGGGCGGCTCCTAACTCGACGATAGCAAGCGCAGGAATTCCGTGTCCTTCCAGAGCCGCTCCGGGACGGGCTGCCGGACGAGCGCCGCGTCCGCACGGATCTCGGCCGGCGACGACGCCGCGATCAGCACCGAGGTGACAGCCGGATGGCGGCTCGGGAACGCCAACGCCGCCTGCGGCAGCGAAACGCCGTACCGCTCGCAGACCGCGGAGATCCGCCGCGCCTGGACGCTCTGTCCGTGCAGGACCTCGGGGGTGAGGACGCCGGACACGATCACGGACACGCCGCGAGCAGCGCACCGTTCGAGCAGCGGCTCGGCCGACTGGTCGAGCAGTCCGTACTGACCGCTGAGCAGCACGCAGTCGGGCTCGCCGTCGCGCACCAGCCGGTCGAGCTCGCGCCAGTCCTCCGCGAGCGCGCCGATCGCCTTGATCACACCGTCGCGCCGCAACTGGTCGAGCACCGGGAACGTCACGTCGTCCTGCGCGAACACCAGGTCGACCGCGAGCCCGAGGCGTTCGCAGCTCGCCCGGACCGATGCCTCCGGATCCGTCCCGGTCACCGTGGTCGCGATCAGGAACTCACCGCGCGGCCGGCGGCGCAGCGCCGTACTGAGACGGGGTTCGGAGGCGCCGTACGCCGGGGACGTCTCGAAAAATCTCATACCCGCCTGGTACGCCGCATCGATGGTGGCGATCGCCTGCTCGTCGGCAGCATCCTCGGCCCGGCCGAGGCCCGGTGCGTCGCCGAGGCCCGGTGCGTCGCCGAGGTGGCAGCCGCCGAGGCCGAACCTGGGCGGCCGGAACCGGGCCGTGCAGCGGGCAGCGAGCACCTGGCTGGGTGCGGCCATCGCACTCACCTCCGCTGGGTCGGTTACCTACCAGGATCGGGGCTCGGCGGCTTCTGCGCATCTCGAAACTACCGACCGGAGGCGTACAGCGCCTGCACCTCCGCGTCGGTCAGAGCGCGGTCGTACAGGTGCACCTGGTCGATCGTCCCGTCCAGGAAGTCGACCGGGTTGCCACCGAACTTCGCGCGGCCGATGACGGTGTTACCGGTCGCGGTCGAGTCGAGACTGCACGCGCTCTTCGTGGCGACGAGCTCCCCGTCGACGTACAGCTTCAGCTCACCCTGCACGACGTCGCGGACGCCGGTGACGTGGTACCACTGGCCGGGGTTCGGCTTGGTCGGCGACAGCGCGCGGATCCCCGGGAAGCTCATCGCGAACCGCTCGTCCTGCCCGGAGTACTGCAGGAAGAACGCGCTGTCCCGGTCACCGTCCTGGCTGACGAACGTCTGGAACGAGCCGTCGGCCTTGTTGAGCTTCACCCACGCGCTCGCGGTGTAGTTCTTGCTCGTGTCCAGCAACGCCGCGCCGGTGTCGGCGTACTGGCCCTGGCCGTTCAGCACCAGCCCCTGGCCGTTCTTGCCGTCGCCGTACGTCGCACCGCCCTGCGGTTTCGCGTCATTGTTGCCGACGGCATCGTCACCGGATCCGTCGAGTGGATAGAAGTGGATGCCGTCCTCCCCCGGTGTGCCCGGTCCGGGATCCGGCGTCCCGCTGCCGGTGCCGTCCGCGGTCGCGACGATGCGTTCGTTGATCGTGCGCACCTGGGCGAAGTCCATCTTCGGTACGCGGCGGTCGTAGGTGAAGAAGCCGTTCAGCTCTCCCTCGACGTCGGTGATCTGGGTGTAGACCGATCCGCTGATGCCACACTGCTGCGCCGATTTCAGGACATCGGTCTGGTTCTCGACGTAGCGGCGGGTGAGCGTCTCCGAGTCCGGCAGCATCTCGTACGCCGATCCGTCGCCGAACCACATGTGGTCCGGCACCTTCAGGCCGAAGCCGCCGTGCTCACCGTCGACCGCGGCGCGGTGCTCGTCCGGCATGGTCGTCGCGGGGCCGAGGTAGGCGTGGTAGTCGAGCAGGTCACCGCGACCGGAGTCGCCGTGCGAGTTGCAGCAATTGACACCGCTGTGCGCGTTGACCAGTCGGGTCGGGTCCTGAGCTTCGACCGCATCGGCGATGCGACCGGTCTCCTCGCGGTCCCACTCGCCCCAGCCCTCGTTGAACGGCACCCAAACCGTGATCGACGGTACGCTCTTGTGTTCCTCGATCAGCTCGTGCAGCTCGGCCTCGAACTGGGCACGCCACGGATCCGGCATCGCATCGGTCTTCGACGACGGCATGTCCTGCCACACCATCAGGCCTAGCTTGTCAGCCCAGTAGTACCAGCGATCAGGCTCGACCTTGATGTGCTTGCGGACGGTGTTGAAGCCGAGGCGCTTGTGCTGCTCGAGGTCGAAGCGCAGCGCGGCATCGGTCGGTGCGGTGTTCAGGCCGTCCGGCCAGAAGCCCTGGTCGAGCGTCGACAGGTTGAACAGGATCTCCCCGTTCAACGCCATCCGGAGCTTGCCGTCGGCCCCTTTCTGCAGTCCGACCGAGCGCATTCCGGCGTACGAGCCGACCTGGTCCACGAGCTTCCCCCGGTCGAACAGCTTGACCTTGAGGTCGTACAGGAACGGGTTGTCCGGTGACCAGGTCTTCGGGTTCTTGATGCGGAGCTTGAGCTCGGCGTTCGCCTTGCCGGTCGCTCGGGCCACCGGCCGACGTCCGTCGTACGCCGTGACCTCGACGTCGAGGCCTTGTGGGCCGGTGGTGTCCGCGGTGACCTTCAGCGTCTGGTTCGGCAGGTCCGGCGTGAGCTGCAGACGCTGGATCGACGCGGCGTTGACCGGCTCCATCCAGACGGTGCGCCAGATGCCGGAGCTGCCCTGGTAGAAGATGCCGTGGTCACTGACCTTGCGTTGCTTGCCGATCGGCTGGAACGTGTCGTCGGTCAGGTCCTCCGCCCAGACGATCAGTTCCTGCGGGCCTTTCGTGTGCAGCGCGTTCGTCACATCGACGTCGAACCCGTCGTATCCGCCGCGATGGGTGGCCACCGGCCGGCCGTTGACCCACACCTTCGCGTCGTAGTCGACCGCGCCGAAGTGCAGGACGAGGCGTTTGCCCTTCCACTGGTTCGGCACCTCGAAGGTGCGGCGGTACCACATCCGGTCCTCGTGCTTCTGCAGACCGGACAGGGCGGACTCGATCGGGTACGGGACGAGCACCTTCTCGGCGAGCGTGCGGCCGAAGGGCGGTGCCTCACCGGGGGCGGCGGGCGCCCATTCCCAGAGGCCGTTGAGATTGCGCCAGTCGGGGCGGGTCAGTTGCGGTCTCGGGTACTCCGGGAGCGCGTTGGTGGGCGAGACGTCGTCGGTCCACGGGGTCGTGAGCGGCGGGGTTCCGGGCTGCCAGTCATCGGGTGCGGTGGCCCGGGCGGCTGGAGGTACGACGGCCGAGGCAGCCACCAGGGCTGCCGCGGCGAGCATTTTGAGCATGGGCGGGTCCTTTCGGGACGGAGAAAGGCGATCCCCATGGAAACGTTCTCATCCCAAAAAGGCAAGAGTTCGCGCATGTTCAAACATGCGGGTGTCTACCCGAGCGGGACCGTGAGGCGGGACGGGTTGCTCGCGGGTGAGCTGAACGTCACCGTCGAGCCGAGCACGCTCCGGCCGAGGTACCGGGGGTCGACCGTGTCCACCACCAGCACCAGCCGATGACCGGCCGGCACCTCCCAGCTCGTCGCCTCCAGCCGGAGGTCGAGGGGTACGGGCTGACCGGGCGTCGCTCCGCGCAGCGTGTACGGCTTGTGCGAGATCAACGAGCCGACGCCGAGCGCGTCGACGTCGTACAGGTAGGCGAACAGCGACGTGTCGGCCGCTGACGGCGTCACGGTCAGCTGCGCTGTGGGGATGCCGTTGACCACCGTCGGCCGGTCGAACTTCGGGCCGGTCCAGACGCCCGCGAAGGTCCGACTCACCAACGGTGTCGCGACACCGGTCGGGATCGACAACAGGCCCTGCAGTGCACCCGACACGAGCGCGACACCGCTGTCGGCGATCGTCGGCACGCCCGCGCCGATCGTGCGGCTCCAGCCCGTCGAGGCGGTCGCCTGCATCGCGCCTGCCTTCGTGAGGTACGACGTACGCTCGCCGCCGACCGCTGCCCAGTTGGGGTAGCCGCGCCAGACGCCGCGCTGCGACTTGAGTTGGACCGCCGGCTCCTTGTCGGCGCCGTTGTCCGCATCTTGGAGGTAGTGCTTCAGCCAGCCGACGAGTTCGTCCCAGGTTTCATTGGGCAGCCCAATGGCTCCGCTCGCGTCCGGCGTGGCGTGATCGCCGTGCGCCAGCAGCAACCGCTTCGGTCCGGTCAGCGCGGTGAAGAAGTCCGTGTACTGCGAGGGCGGGAAGATTGAGTCCTCGAACGCGTTGGCCAGGAAGATCGCGGTGCCGTGCGCGTTGAGCCGGCCCACCACGGTCTGCGCCGACCTGGGCGGTGCGAGTTGCTTCGCCTGCGCGATCGCTTTGTCGAAGTCGCCGGTGACGAACTTCGTCTGCAGCGAAGCCAGCTCCGGACCGGGCCGGCCGGTGATGTTGCCCAGAGCAAGCAGACCCGCCACCGACTGAAGGGCCACGGTTTCGTTGGGGTTGAGCGATCTGATCAGGTCCGCCCAGCCGCTCAGCGCGCCGGCCACCTTGATGCGCGGGTCCTTCGCCGCGGCGAGCAGCGACGTACCCGCGCCGTACGAGATCCCCACCGCCGCGACCCGACGGGTGTCCGCGGGCGTGTGCGCGTCGGCCCAGTCGATCACCTTGCTGACATCGGCGACGGTCGGCGGGCCGGCGATGTCGATGCCGCCGCCGGTGTCCCAGAAGCCGCGGCTCGAGTACGAGATCACCTGGAACCCGGCCGTGGCCAGCTTCGCGCCCTGGCCGACGTACTCGACGTTCGGCATACCCCAGCTCGACGGCATCACGACGAGCGGGAACGGGCCGCTGCCCTGGCCGGTCGGCGTGAGGACGACGGCGCCGATTTCGATGCCTCCGGCACCTGGGATGCGCTGATACGCGGCACTGAACCCAGGCTGGCTCGCGTCCGCGCGCGGGCCGACCGCGACGAGGGTCGCGGCGATCAGGGTCAGGGCAGCTGCGAACGCGGCGGCAAGTCGGCGCATGGGAACCTCCGGCAAGTGGAATTACCGGAGGGTAACCAGAAATCTACCGCTGTGTCACTAGTTCGGCACGGTGAGTACCGGATCGACGCCGGTGGCCTCGACCGACCACTCCCACAGTCGCTTCGCCAGCTCGGGATCTTGTGCGGTGCGGGACGGCAGCACCACCTTCGGCGTACCGCGGTACTCGAAGAAGCCCGGCCCGACGTACGAGCCGGGGCGCAGGTCCGGGTACGTCGCGGCGTACAGACTCGGCCATGCCCCCGCGGCGGCGGACTGCGCGAGCAGACGGGTCCCCGCGCGCCACAGCCGAGCCTGCAGATCGCGGCCCGCGAGCTCGGGCCCGGCCGCCTGGAGGTGGGTCGACGCGTAGCCGGGATGCGCGCCGACGCTCAGCAGCTGCGCACCCGCCGCGCGGGCACGGCGGTCGAGCTCGAGCATGAAGAGCAGGTTCGCGAGCTTCGACTTTCCGTAGGACTCCCACTTCCGGTAGCCCGCAGCCGGCTGCCGCAGGTCCTGCCGGCTGATCCCACGGACGGTCTTGTGCATGAACGAGCTCACCGTCACGACCCGGCTGCCGTGGCGAAGGAGCGGCAGCAGCCGGCCGGTCAACGCGAAATGACCGAGATGGTTGGTGCCGAGCTGCAGCTCGAATCCGTCCACAGTCTGCCGGTACGGCGGCGCCATCACGCCGGCGTTGTTGATCAGCACGTCCACGGCGTCGTACTGCTTCAGGACCTCGTTCGCGGCCTGCTCGACGCTCGCCAGATCGGCGAGGTCCAACTCGAGGACGGTCGGTGGCTTCCCGGCCTTGGCCGTGAGCGTTTCGGCGGCCTGCGATGCTTTCTGCGGATTCCGGGCCGCGATCAGTACGTCGGCACCGTGCCGCAGCAGCTCGAGTGCGGTCTCGTACCCGAGCCCACTGGTCGCGCCGGTCACCAGCGCGGTCTTGCCGGTGAGGTCAGGGATGTCCGCCGTACTCCAGGTCATGCGCCCACAGTTGTGGGCGCATGACCTCGGCGTGTCGCTACAGGATCTTGCGGGCCTTGAAGGCGTCGGTCACCGTTTGCGCGGCAGCCTTGCCGTACAGGAGCCGCGCGGCCTGGACGGTGTCGCGCGCCGCGTCGGCGAACGACGTGTCCGGGTCGTAGAAGAACGTCGCCTCGAGGATCACCTTGTTGGCCTTCGCCCGGCCGAGCGCCTGGTGGATGTCCCACAGCGCGTTCGACCAGATCTCGCCGTCGTCGTGCACCTCACCGGTCTTGTCGTCCATCGTCTTGCCGGTGTCCGTACGGCGCAGGCAGTGCGGCTCGGTCGAGGTGTACGACGTCGCGTCCCAGTCCATCACGCACGGCAGCTCGAAGCCCTTGCTCACCGGCACCGACATCGTCACGGCCCAGTAGTCGCCGAAGCCCTCGCCGATCGCGCCGGCCTCCTCGGACTCCCCGAAGCCCGGTACGACGTCGTCCTGGATCGCGTGCCCGTACTCGTGCCAGATCACCTCGGCGTCCTCGGCGTCGTCGACCCCGCCCTCGCCCATCGTGATCAGGTCCGTCGACGGGTCGTAGAACGAGTTGTCGCCCTCGTAGGTGTTGACCGAGAAGTCCTGCGACTCGTTGTTGACCTCGGTGAACCCGAGCTTGTGGATGTACTCCTGCGTCTGGTTGACGTGGTAGTACACCATCACCTGCTCGAACTTGTCGTTCGCACGCTGGTACACGAACGTGTTCGACTTGCTCTGGGCGAGACCGCCCTTCGCCTCCTTGACGTTCACATACGTCCCGCTGAGCGTCCCGGAACCGTCCAGGTTGCGCAGAATCACGTTCTTCTGCGCGAGGAACAGCTCGTCGGTGTTCTTGTCGTTCTTGTCGGTCAGCTTCTCGTTCTGCTCACTGACCACCGGGTTCGGGTCGAACACCGAGCCACGACCGTCGACGTTGTCGCTGATCACCTTCGACTCGACGACACTTCCGGTCTTCGCGTCGACAAGCGACCGGCTGACCCCCTCGGCCGAGCGACTGGTCACGTTCCACACCAGGCGCGCGTTCGGCCCACCGATCACCGCGAGCTGCGCGGCCCCACTCGTGGCCCCCGGCTGCTTCACCGCATCCTTGTGCGGCCCGGCGACCCCGGCCCGGTTGGCCCGGTTCGCACGCGCCGTCACGGCCGTGTTCGCCGCCTGCGTCGCCACGGTCGGCGCGACCTTCGCACTGACGTCGAGGTTAGCCGGTACGGCGGCCCGCCCGTCCGCGATCTGCACGGCACCACCCTCGGTCACATGCTTCGCGTAGTACCCGTTGACCACCGGCAGACCCTTGAACGTCTGCTCGTACCAATAGTGCTTCCCCAGCAACGAGGTCTTGGTCTTGATCAACTTCAACCCGTCCGCCTTGGCACTCACCACCTCCGGCGCCGCCCCCGCCGCACTGGTGAACGACACCCCCAGCGACAACCCCGCCACCCCGACAACAACAGCCACCAGCGCCTTCCGGCGTCTCCTCATCCGTTCCCTCCCAGCTCCTGTTGCGTAACACAACCACTACGATCCGTCGAACCCTAATTCCCCACCCCACCCCCTGTGAAGCCACAACCACCCACCGCCACACCACAAGGGAAACCCCGCACAGCGGTCGCCAGGGCGGCGGCAACACAACAGCCCGACCCCTGAGGGATCGGGCTGTCATGTCCCGCACCTACGAACGGCGAATCTGCAAGAGCAAACCCGAGCCCGCAACTACGAGCGGCAAAAGCCCCGGCCAGAACACCGCGGCCGCGAGACTGACGATCAGGATCACCCGGGCAAACTGCCGAAGCAGACTTCCCAAGCTCACCATCAGCGAGGTCAAGGCGACCACATTGGCATTCCAACGCTCAACTTTCTGTTCGAAAGCTGTGCGCCTACTACGGGTGTTGGCAGCCATAGGATCCGACTCCTAAGGTGAGGTGAAGGATCGCCGATAGCTGCGCGAACAACCAATCGGCGAATCAATCACAAGCGAATGAAGGCACCGATTGGTACTTTTGTGTTGTGTTGACAGGCTAACAACTGCCTTCGGCACTGCGCCACCACCGCCTGAGAGAAGGCCATCAGGTACCGTGGGCTGGTCGGCTGAGGTGCGCGAACACCGTTGATGCCGATGAGACCGCGGCGCATTTTCGGATCCGACTCCGTGCGCCGCGGTCTGCTCAACCGCGCAGGTTGACGAGGACGGGACCGACGCGAACGCCGTTCGACCGCGCCAACGAGATCAATGCGTGCCCGGCCGGCACCCCGGTGATGATGTCCGACACCGTCCACCGAGCACGCTCGACCCGCCGAGCGCTGTAGCCGGACGTGCGGCTCTCCGACCGCCCGCCCATCGATCCGAATTCGTTGTAGTGAACGCCGCTGGTCGCACTTCGATTGATGGTCGTTTCGGTGACGTACTGCTCCCCGAACCAGCGGGAGAAGACGTCCGCGTCCGCGGGATCGATGCCGCCGAACACGGCTTTGCATCCCGTCGACCCGAACACGGTCGCACGAACCTCCGGCGGGAAGTCCGACATCGTCTGCGACAGCAGGATCAGACCCGCGTTGTTCGAGCGCAGCTTCTGTACTCCTCTGGCGACGTAGTCGTCGACGAACCGGCCCGCCTCGTCGATGACGAGTGCCTTGAAGATCGATCTGTCGGTTTCGCTGGACGAGGTGATCTGCACGAATTGCGAGACCACCAGCCGAGCAAGAATCCGCGACGCGTCGGGGTACTCGGCTTCCGGTAGCGCGACCCTGACCCGCACCGGGCGGTTCAGGTCGCGCATCTGAAACGTCGGGCCCGTGTGATCGAACAGGTTCCGGAGCGACGGGCGATCGAGTAAAGCGAACCGCTCAACCAGGCTGGCCGCCGGGTCCGCGCTCCGTTGGGTCTGTGCCTTCCGGCTGTCCAGAAGAGCCTTGAACTCCTTAGCGCCGGGTCCTTTCAGCCGCTCCTTCACTCGGTCCATGGAGGCTTGATCGGCCCGGAGCAGACCGAGCAACTCCGGTACGGTTGGCCACCGTTGGTACGCCGCCTCGAACGGCGCGAGACACGCGTACAACGCATTCTTCGAGGCGTCGATGAAGTAGGCCTTGTCGTCACTCACCCGCGGCGGCAAGAGCGCGCTGGCCAACCGGTCCGCGGCTACATCCGCCGTCCGCGATCCACCGAACAGGCTGAACCCGCAGCTCGGGTTCAACGGATCGATCGTGACATCGAACCATCCGTCGTAAGCAAAGTCTGTCGACTTCGGATCGACGACGACCATGCTTGCTTTGCCTGTCAAGGCCGCAAGCGAGAGATGTTCGACGATGGGCGTCGCCAAGCCACGGGTCTTGCCCGACCCAGGTGGCCCGATGACCAGCAGGGACGTTCGCAGCACATCCAGATCGATGCCGAAGTCACCGGTGATCTCGAAATCGCTGCGATGGTCGGCGACGACTTCTCCGAGCCGAACCTGGCCGGCAAGGAGGTTGTGCCGGGCGAACCTCTGCCCCGGCAGATTCCGTTGTTGCGATGGATGAACGAGGGCCGCGCTGTTGTCGCGCTCGATGGCACGAGTGAGCCGTTCGAGTTCCTCCGGGTGCGTCATCGATCGATCGATGACATGCGCGATGCGGGCACGATCGACGTCGCCGAAATCGGCAGAACGCGCCAACTCGTCGAGTTGCGTTGCCAGGTCCGCGTGCGAACCACGGATCTTCTCCCAGGGTTGCACAGTGCGCCTGGGCCTAGTTGAGGGCTGTGGAGGAGGCGGAGTCTGTCCGCCGACTGCGGCTGCGATGGCCGCCAGCCTGTCCTTCAGCGACTTGAACTGGTCGCGTCTCTTGTTCATGATCTCGTGTCCTGCAGGTAGATCTCGAGTGTCCGAATGCGATCAGCGATCGACGGATGCGTCGCATAGAGTGCGCCACGCCAGCCGGTGGCTCGCCTTGCGACGTCCTCACCCTGCGCCTGCAGGTCGTAGAAAAAGGCGATGAGCTCCCGCGCGTAACCGAGATCTGCCGCGACTCGATCAGCGACCAGTTCAGAACGCCTGCTCAGCCAAGCGAGCGGGATCGGCACAACGAAAGGCAGGATTGCGTAGAGCATCCAGCCCCAGTCCGATCCGCTCCCGCCCCAGAGGGACTGAATTGCAAAGCCGCAGATCGCGAGGACGACGATCGCGACGACGAGACATCCCACGGCGGCAACCTGCGAGCTGAGCCGCAAGAGTGCCCGGAACGCCGCTACCATCAGCCGCGCAGGTTGTGCGTACCAGGACACCACAAGCGTTGCCCACGGATGCCCGCCGCTGTGGTGCCCCAGTTCGTGAGCCAGCACAGCCTGCAGTTGGCGCGGGGGAAGATTGTTCAGTGCCCACCTGGTGACGGCGACTGACCGGCCAGCGACAGACGCTCCGTTGACAGTCTCAGACTCTTCGACCCACAGCTTGTGATAGCGGGGATCGACACCGGCACGTGTGCACACGGCCCGCCATGCGACGTCGAGCTTTTGCTGTTCGAGCAGGGTCGGCAAACGCAGCCGATACAAGTACCTGGCGACGTATTCCTCGGTGGAGGGCACCACTACCAGCAGGCCGGACAAGACCCAGAGCGTGACGATGAGCACGACAGCAAAACCATCGACGATCCACGACGCGACGGTCGAAACGACGGCGAAACTCCAAATCGCCCACGGGATCCCTAGTAGCAGCTCAGCAGCAGAGTGTGTGGAGAACGCGAAGGCGGGCGGCGGTGATCCGCCGACAGAAGCAGAGTCGCCGGTTCCGAAGGTGCCCGGAAGACCGTCAGGGGCGTTCGGCGCAGGATCTCCTTGCCTGGGCTGTGCGGCCGACTCCCAGTCGTCGGGCGAGAACGATCCAGGCCGGTCGCGGTCGTCAGGATCGCTCATCTGACACCTCCGGTCGGCTCGACGACTCCCAGTTCAGCATCACTTGCGCATCTCTCCCAAGTCACCACGCTTGCCGGTCGCCTCAGTACATCGACACATGCACGTGGTCGTAGTGACCGCCGGTCGCGTCCGTCGGATTGTAGACACCACCTCCGTTGTACGGTCGCCACTGTCCGGTCCGGGCACTCCAGATCTTTCCGTACCAGATCACATACCGCACCCCGGTCTTACCTGCCGTACTGACCGTCCAGTTCGCGTACTCATCGCCTTTGGTCCGCTGAGCGGGTGATTTGCGGGCATCTCCTCCGACGAATACGTCGCAGGCCTTGCCTTTGGGGTGGTCACTTGTCGGGTTCCACGCATGAGCGTCCCAGCAAGACATGCTCGGATTCTGCAGAGCAGTTCGCGCGGCCTGGACCCAGGCAGCCATCCGTGGAGTCAGCAGGCCACCAGTCCCGGTCGGGTCCGGCACGCTTTGCTCCTCTGCAGGCCATTTTCCAGCGATCGGCTTGCCGTCGACCAGTCCGCCTCCGCATTGGTCGCCAACTTCAGTGCCTGGCGATGACGTGCCGCCTGCCGACGGCCGACCCGACCCGCCCGCGTATGGATCCCCCGGCCTGTTGAGATCGATACCGGCTTCCTCAGCGATGAGCCGAGCCGTGTTCTCCTGCCGGGCATAGGCATCAGGAAACGCTGAGACTTGAACCGCCTGCGCGGCAACCGTGTAGGGCATCGTCTCCCAGCCCTTGATCTCCACAAGTCCAGGTGGACTGGGTGGCTCCGGTCCGCCGAAGAAGGCGTTGGCCGCGTAGACGGGATCAAGGATCTCCTGCACTGTTCCCCACCCTGCCGACGGCCGCTGCTGGAAGAGCCCGACAGAATCCCGGTCACCGTAGGTGAGGTTCTGGAGCTGCGACTCCTGCAGCGCGGTCATGAGCGCGACCAGCGTCGCCTGGCCTGGCAGACCTCGTTTGACCGCAACACCGTCGATGATCTTCGCGTAGGAGATCTGGACGGCGCGCAGGGAGCCACGTACGGGCGGGTCGTCAGCACCTCCCGGTACGCCAGGCGGGCAGGCAGCGGTCACCTGGTTGCTTCCGGCACCGAACGGGGCCAGGATCACGGCAGTCGTCAGAACCAGAACGGCGCCGACCGCCGCGATCTTCGGCGCGAGACTCTTTGCACCGGCCAAACCCGCGGCCTCCGCAAGATCCCTACCGCTAAACATCGAGAGCACCCCAACCGCGCGTCACGGGCCGGTACCCCCGTCGACTGCGCTGACCAGCCAGCGTCCGCTGTCGGGCATCACGGTGACGAGCAGCGGCACGGCGAAGCGGCCGGCGTCGTCACCGGTCGTCTCGATGTTGATGTTCACCAAACGAGTAATCCTGGTCGGGGTGTCAACGGGAGCGGTGTCCGGTCTGGGCTTGACGATCGACACGGACAGAACCCTCGACGTTCCACCACTGTCCCGCAGAGCGCCGTACGTCGAGTCGACCGACGCCCTGAAGCTGTCGGCCAGTTCTCGCGTGGTGAATTGCGCTGCTCGCTCGACGAGTTGAGCGTAGGTCTCACGTGCCGGCTGACGCGTGTAGAACACCTTCGCCCAACTCCGCGTCGCTTCGTCTGCAGCAACCGTCGCTTCCGCCCCAGGGCGCTGCGTCTGCGGCGGGGGAGTCGAAACGGGCAAGGGGCCGTTCGGCGTTGATATAGGCACCGTCGTCTCACCCTCGTCAGGCCCGCTGGTTGCCGAGTCTCCAGGCGTCAAGAGACCCGTCGGACCTTGCTCACCCTCATCACCGAACAGGCGGGGCAGGCCACCTCCGACGCCTAGGACAATCACAGCGAGAAGGACGATCACCGCGATCACGCCGATCGGGCTCGCCGGCTCGCTACGGCGCCGCTCGCGCAACAGAGCGCGCTGGCGGGCGATGTCTTCGCGACGACGCTCGCGTCGATTCCTGGGCCGAGGCGATTCGGTTGGTGATTCCGATGTCTGCCACATATCGGACGACGAGCCGGGGCGCCGACGGTTGCGACCAAACGCCATGCTTGGTCACCGCCCACCCGCACGTCGGCTTGTCGGGCCACTGGCCCGCGCCGCCGAATACTCCCGGAAGTGCCGAGGTGTCGAGGTTGTCGCCTTCCGAGCCACCCGGCCCGCCTTCGGCGGGCCTTCCCGCAAACTAGCGGAATGAACCAGGACGCGCCTCGGTTCGTAGCCACCGTTTCTGAGTTGGGCCGCTGCCTGAGAAGGCTTCATATGCCGCCCCGTACTCAGTTCGGGTTGACGTCGCGTCGACGCGCTGACCTGCTTGCCGGCATCTCGCGATTCGCCTTGATAGATACTCTCCTTGGCACGACGTCCGGCGGTTGCATCACCATTCTTGGCCGGCTTCGCGCCGATGGCTGAAGCTGATCCGATCGCGACGGGAGCGACAACGGCACCGCCCACTCGGCTTCGCGCTGGTCGAAGGGCATCCGAACGGCGACGTGATCCGCCTGCTCTGGCACGCCCGGCCTCAGATGTTCCGGCGGAGCGGTCGCCGTACTCGGCCGGACGGCTGCTGCCGACAGGCGGCATCGTTCGATAGTTTCGGTTCGTCTCCACACGCTCGTCGCCAGATCCGCCCTCGGTCGTCCGGCCACCTGCTTTCGGTCGTTCAGGAGTGGGCGCGGACGTCCGGCTGCGCAGAGCCGTCACCACACGCCTGACGGCGTGAACGGCACCTCGCCGGGCATACGAGCCCATCATCATGCTGCCGATTCCAGGCTTCATCATCGTGCTCAGACTTTCGAGCAGCTTTCGCAGGCGGAAGGCCGCGACCAGGACAACCAGCGCGAGGCACGTCACCGGCAGCCATCCCAGGGTCTCGCTCAGCGTGAATACGGCCGTCAGCATCGACAAGGCGATGCCGAAAACCAGCATGGCCGCAACTGACTGCAACACGAGGCCGAGCAAGGACTCCAGCCAACTCATCCCCCATTGCCGCGATCGGCCAGGGATGATGAACAGACAGGCGAAGATCACTCCGACGACGAGCAACAGCAGGCATCCGACGAACGCCAGCAACGCTGTTGCCGCGAGACCGATCGTCAGGAAAGCGAACATTCCGGCCGCCACCGCGGCAACGGCGAGGACTCCGACACGGCCGAACGCGTTCTCGCCTTTCGCCCACTTCACGGTCGGCGCGTCGCCGCTGCCTTCGCCCTTCGCCACCTGGTCTTTGATGTAGTCAAGGCGCTTGTCGGAGTCGGCGCCGATGTCGAGCATGCCCTTGCCGTACCGCTTGCAGGCCTCGATCGACCCGAATTCGGCAACGCACCAAGGCGTTGCGGCAAAGCCTCGCCAAGCAGCGTCGCCCGACTTCCGCAGCAAGTTGTCACGACTCGACCCCGGGAATGCCGGTTCAGGCAGTTCAATAGGCGACTTCATCGGCTTGCCCAAGACCTGATCCGACGCTCCCATGACGGTTTGCGCGCCGACCTGCCTTGCGCCGTCGACACCCTTGAGCCAGGTCGTGGCTCCGAAGGCCAGGCTGACGGCCAGAAGACCGGCAGCGAACACCCAGACCAGCTGCCCGAACGCAGTCCCAGTCGATCTGCGGTGCACATACGCGGCAATTGCCCCGAACGCCAGCGCGGACGGCAGCAACCAACCGGTGAGTTGGCCACTGATTCCGCCGATCGCACCCGCGGTTGCATTCATCAAGGGCTTGATGTCTGTGAACGAGAACAGCCACCATCCGATCGAAATCGCTGCTCGGGTCGCAGCGATCACGAACATCATCAGCAACGAGGCGAACGAGTTGAAGATCGGCCGGAGCGGATCCCGCAGGCTTCCCTCGAAATCAAGACTGTAGGCCAGCGGGCTGTACTGCTCGAAAAGAGTCTTGGTGTCGCCGTGCGTCAGGTCAGGTGTCGGCAGCAGGTCCGCGAAGCCAGTCGGCGTTGTTTGCTGGTTGGGGTCGGCGGCCATCGCTACCTGGGTGGTGACGATGACGGAGATGGCTAGGACGGTGAGCGCCGTGCGGAGGCGGCGCTGCCATCTCATGCGACGTGCTCCTTGCCGCTGGGGGATTGTGCGGGTTGGTCGGAGCCGTTGGGTGGTGTCTCGGGGGCTTCGTAGGCCGGGTACATGGCCTCGTTGTATGCGGCCTCGTCGGCTTCTTGGTCGTAGACCTCGTCGGGGCCGATGGGCGATTCGTAGCGGAGGGGGTGGCGGTGGCTGTGGTCGGTGGAGGGGTCCTGGGGGGTGGGGACGGGGGGATGGCCGTTCTGCTGGGCGACCGCTGCCGACGGAGCCTCGGTGTGCGGAGTGGTTGGCTGGGGGGCCTGCGACTCCGGTGCGTGGGCGGCCGGGACTTGGGTGGCCGGCTGCGCGGCGCCGTCGTGGTGGGCGGCCGGTTGCGGAGTGCCGTTGTGCGGGGCGGCCGGCTGTGCGGCTCCGTTGTACGAGGCCGTCGGTTGCGGCGCAGTCGGTTGCGGCGCGGATGGTTGCGCGGCAGGTTCCGGCGCGGGCGGTTGCGGCGCGTGCGAGGCGGTAGGCGCCGCGACGGTGGGCTCCGAGACAGCGGGCTCCGACGCGGTGCGCTCCGAAGCGTGGCCCTCGTCGGTGGGAGGGGCGGGGTGGTGGGAGGCGGCTTGGGCCTGGGCTGAGGAGGCCGGTTCGTAGAGGTCTTCGTCGTCGAACGGGTCCTCGGCGTAGGCGTCCTCGGCCTCGGGCGTCGGAGTCGCCGCCGGTGTGTGTTCGGATTCGGGGGTGGTGCGGAGCAGGTCGGCGACGCGTTGGCTGGGGATGTCGATCTGGACGGTGGCGACTTCGTCCCAGCGGTCGCGCATGATGCAGTGGCCGTGGCGGATGGACTTGCCGTTGGCGGCGGTGTTGATGCCGCGGACGAGGGTCTGGTACGGCGGCGTCTGCGGGCGGCCGAGGAGCTCGAGGAGGGAGTCGACCTGTTCGCGCGAGCGGAGGCTGAACGCGAACAGCGTGGTGATCTGCTCGACCAGGCCGGGGAGCTTGAGGATCGACGCCGGATCCTGGGTGTCGAGCACCAGGGAGGCGCCGAGGGCGCGGCCGACGCGGGCGATGTAGTCGAGGAAGGACGCGCCGTCCGGGGTCTTGGTGAGCAGGTGGACCTCGGGGACGATGACGACCTTCGAGCGGCCGCGGAACTCGCGGCGTCCCGTCGTACGGATCATCCAGGCGAGGCAGCCGCGCAGGCAGGCCATGCCGACGCGTTCGATCGGGGACCAGGACTCCGGTGCCGACTCGGGTGACGGGAGGGTCAGGCCGGGCATCTGGACGACCCAAAGGCCCGGGTTCGTGGTGAGGGAGGACAGGCCGGACGGCGGGCCGGCGACGACCGATCCGAGGCCGGTCTCGACCAGGTCGCGCAGGGCGAAGCCGACCGTGCGGACGGTCTCCTCCTCGGAGTTGCACAGCCGCTGGATGACACCCCATGAGGAGGGGTCGGGCGACTGGATCTCCGCGCGCGTGGCGGCGACGACCGGAGCCTCGGCGGCGCCGCGCAGGTGCGGTGGCAGCAGGAGCATGAGCTGCGACGGCGCCTGCAGCAGCGCGTCGTCGACCGGAAGCACCCGCAGCAGGTCCGCGGCACCGGAGAACTGCGCCGTGATCTCGATGACCGCAGTCGGTACGCCGTACTCGGCGGCGACTGCTGACACGCCGGCCGCGTCGCCCTTCAGGTCGAGCAGCGGCACCCAAGCACCGGCGAACGCGGAATCCAGACCGCCGAGCATCGCAGCGGTCGTCTTGCCGCGACCGGACCGCCCCAGGAACAGTGTCGTCGTCGCGTCGCCCAGCGCCGAACCGGCAGCCGCGTCGAACCGCACGAGACCGGGGGTAGAGCCGGTCAGATACCCAATAGCCGGACCGGTGGCGTCACCAATGGACGCGCCGCCCCAGAACCACGAACCGAAGAACGCCGTCGACTCGCGCACGTGGCCCAGGTCAGGCACCCGCAACTGGTCGCCTGGCAAGGATTCCAGCCAGAGATCGCGCTGCTCGTCGGCGCCGACCGCGACGGTGATGCCGCGATCCGCGTAGTGCGCGATGACCGCGTCGACGTACGCCTCGAGGTCTTCGCGGGTGTCCGCGCTGACCAGCAGGCGGGGATGGTCCTCGACCAGGGTCAGACCGCTGCGGTTGATGTCGCGTTTCACCTCGCGCATCACGCGTTCGGTCTCGACGATCTCGTCGGCGGTCTCCTCCGCGGTGCCCTTGGCGGCCGAGCGGCGTTGCTCCTTGGCGCTCTTCCGGGTCTCGTCGACCAGGTGGCGCGCCGTCTTCTTCGTCAGTACCCGGAACCGGACCGAGGCCTCGACGGTGACGTCGATTTCCTCGCCGTCGTCGTCGATCGCCTTGATCTCGGACAGCGTCCGCAGCCACTCCCCCGCGCCCGGCGTCTCGAGCTCCTCGGGGAAGTCGGTCATCGCCAGGACCGAGGTGTACGCCGCGATCTGGCCGCGGGTGTCGTAGATCCGGAGGTGGTCCGTGTACGGCACCACGCGCCCGGACGTCAGCCGGGCGAGCGAGGCGCCGGTGATCAGGCCGCGCCGTGGCGCCGCGACCGCGCCGCGGTGCATCTCGCGGCTGATCAACCAGGAGATGACCTCGGCCGGGGCGGTGTGCGCACGCCAGACGGTGGAGCCGAGCTGACGAGCGAGCTTGCGCACCCGCTCGTCGAGGTGGGCGAGTTCACGGGCGCTGACGCGCCACGACGTGGTCCCCAACGCGTCGCTGATCGAGCCGCGGACCTGGGCGGTTGCGCGCGGATCGCGGTCGGACAGGTGTACGCCGAGCGCGACGTACCGCTCCGGCATCCGCATCTCGTCGATCCGGTCGGCGCGGGTCTGCGCCCACGCCTCGTGGTCGCCGAGCCGGTAGTGGCCGGCCACGGAGTCGAGGTAGTCCTGGCCCGTCGAGCGGCCCCACACCACCTTCAGGTGACTGAGGCGGTCGCCCAGGATGGTCGCGGCGGCACTTACCGCGGCGTCCAGGGCGGCGTCCTGCTCGGCCTCGGTGGCCAGGTCGGTGTTCGCCACCGAGATCAGGAACCACGCTTCGGCGCTGCGCTCGGTCACCAGCAGACCGTCGGCGATGGCCACCAGCCGCGGCGGTGGCAGGCCGCGCTCGCGACCGACCCCCACCAGGTTCAGGAGCTTGTCAGCGATCTTCATCCAGGCCTCTTCCTGACGTCCTGCGACTCACCCGTTGTACGTGATCAGCACCCAGCAGGCGGGCCCGCTGGCTGACGGTGATGTCCGCACCGGCGCGGACCATCGGATCGACCTCCGCCACGACCTCGCGTTCCCATTCCGGCGTCACCCGGGCCTTGGCCAGGTCGGCCACCTTCCGGGTCGACATCCGCTCCCGCCAGGGCAGGTACTCCGATTTGTCGGCGGCGCGCGCACCGAGGCCGATGATCGGCCGATGCGCCCGCAGCGCGTACCGCACCGTCAACGCCCATTCGGTCACCCGGCGGCGCCGCTCGTGGAACTTGCCCGGCCGCCAGCCGAACGCGGTGATCACGAACGGCGGCACGATGTAGAGGCTGACGGTCGGCTTCTGCGGGACGCCGACGAACGGGAACAGCAGGGCGACCCAGAGCACGATGACCACCGCACCGAAGATGATCATCCGGCGCCGGGCGCCTTCCCCGAGGTCGATCCCGAGCAGGTCGTACTGCCGGGTCTCGATCTCGAAGTGGTGGGTAAGGGTACGGCCGACGCGCATCAATTGCCTCCGGAGAGCAATCCCCAAAAGCCCTTGAGCACGTTGATGGTCTGGTTGTTGGCGTAGATCAGCCCGCCGACCAGCACCCCGGCCGCGATGTGGCCGAACAACTCGCCCCACTCGCGCTTGAAGTAGTGACCGATCGCGCGCAGCACGAGGATGGCGATGAAGATGTTCCCCGCGATGACCAGGACCCAGTCCTTGAAATCCGCGCCGGTCGGGACGTTGCTGTCGGCCATCGGCACGGCGAGCTGAACCACGCTCGCAGCCAGTTCGTGCGTCATCATTGCGGTGTCTCCCTTGTTGCCTCGGTCATCCGATGGCCCGTCGCTGGATTCATCCGACGGCAGCCACTTGCCATCGCTGTGCTCCGTCCGTGGCGACAGTACGCCTCAGCGTGAGCGTGTACGTCTGGTCCAGCGTGGTGTCACCCACCCCTTCCCAGGTGACGGCCGCGGTCGCCCGCCGCTCGTCGTCGTTGCCCGTGTACACCTGCCAGTCCTTCAGTTCACCGAACTTCACCGCGCCGTTCAGACTGCGGATCGTCGCCCCCGGCGCGGTCACCGCGGACACCTTCGTGTCGGACTCGGCGTACGCCGAGAAGAACGCCTCCGCGTCCTTCTCGGTCACCTTCGTGAGGTCGTCGTCCGGGTTGCCCGCGTCGGGCATGTTGCTCGGCAGCGGCGCCCGCTCGTCCGGGACGAACGTCGGCGGCCCACTGACCACCACCCGGGCCGCGGTCCGCGCGACCGGCACCGAGATGCGCTGCCAGGCGATCGGGCCGGACGCCCAGTCGCGGCCCCGCTTGGTGAACGTGTACACCCGGACCCGGACGTCGACGACGGCCGTGACGCCGTTCGGGTCGGCCTTGACCTCACCGGGGTAGGCCACGTCCGCGGTCTGCTTGCCGCGGCCGTTCCAGCCGGCGCGGCTGTCCAGCCCGGACGCCAGGTCGAGCTGGATCTGCGCGGGGCGGGCGTCCGGGTTGTTCTCGTCCCAGGTCAGGTAGGAGATCGCATACCGCGTCGCGACCGCGCTCGCCTCCGCGGACGGGAAGCTGTTCTGCGGGCTGACGACGGTCGCAGGCGTCTTGTTCGGCGCGATCCAGGAACGCACGCCGCTGATCGCGGCCAGCAGCAGTACGACGACCACGAGCCCGCGGAAGAACCGCCGGGCCCATGTGGAGAACGACGACTCGGGCTCGGTCGACCACGGCGCCTGACCGGGCTCGAGCACCTCGCGCACGGGCCCGGGCGCCGCGTGCTGACCGTGCTGGCCGTGCGAGGAGCGCTGAGTCAAACGTTCGGGTGTACGAGGGCCGCCGTTCGGAGCCGGTTGCGGCGACTCGCTGGAACGTGCGGCCGGACGACGGGGCGGCGCGATCACGCCGCCGGGTGGTGCCTGGCCGGGCGGCGTCGGTTGCTGCGGAGCGGAGTACTTCGCCGCGACACCCTGTGCCTGGCGTGGGGTAGGGGAAGCCGGCCCGCCGGGGTGGCTCCACCACTCCGGCGCGGTGCTCTGCGGGCGCCCTTTGCCCGGTTTCCTGGTCCGTCGCTGGTCGGACCAGTGCTCACCTTTTGGCGGCAGATTCAACAGCGTTCGCCACCAACTCATCCCTACCCGCCCCTCAGACAGCAGTTACGCGGACAGTAGCCGGGAGGATACGGCACGCGACGACCCTCCGGGAGACCTGATGCCAGGATCCGGATGATCCATCGCTCGCCGCAGCCATACTGTTACCCCGCTCGCGGGCAGTGCCACCCTCACCGGCCGCTGGACCGGCACAGCGTGACACCATCGGTACCGTCGTCATAGCTCCTCTCTCATGCCCGCCCGGGTCGGCAGGCAGCGCACACCATGCCACACGCCGCGGACAGGTTCGAAAATCCGTGCGAAGAACATGGTAAAAGAACGCACCTCTGATCACGCATAGTAACCGATCCGGCGATGCTGCTGTGGAAAACTCTCGCGTGGCGACGGGGTCAAAAACGGCTGTGGACAACCGCTTGCCGGCAGCGGCCGGAGGCATAAGGTCTAAGTGATCCCTGCTACCCCTGGAGGACCAGGATGGAAACTCGCCGACTGGGCAGGCTCGGCCACCAGAGCTCGGTGCTGATCTACGGTGCCGCGTCGCTCGGTGGTGTCGACCAGGACCGCGCCGACGCTTCGATTCAGGAAGCGCTCGATGCCGGCATCAACCATTTCGACGTGGCCGCCGACTACGGCGACGCCGAGCTGCGCCTCGGCCCCCGGATGCCCGAGATCCGGGACCGCATCTTTCTCGCCACCAAAACCGGGCGGCGGACGTTCGAGGAGGCGTGGAGCGAGATCAACCGGTCGCTCGAGCGCCTGCAGACCGATCATGTCGACCTGATCCAGATGCACGCGGTCTGCGATCTGGAGAACCTCGATCTCGTGACAGGAAAGGGCGGATCGCTCGAAGCCGCGATCCGGGCCAAGGACGAGGGCATGGTCCGCGCGATCGGCATCACCGGCCACACCGCGCAGGCGCCGTCGGTGCACACCGAGGCGCTGCGGCGCTTCGACTTCGACAGCGTCCTGACGCCGCTCAACTACAAGCTGGCCACGGACCCGCAGTACGCCGCCGACTACGCCGGCCTGGTGGAGGCGGTCAAGGCGTCGGACGCCGCGCTGATGACGATCAAGATGATTGCGCGACGCAACTGGGCCGAGGGCGAGCAGAAGGCGTACGACACCTGGTACCGGCCGTTCGACGAGCAGCGCTACATCACCGCCGCGACCGCGTGGCTGCTGAACGGTCATCCGGAGATCACCGGCCTGGCTACCGCGGGTGAAACCCGGCTGTTGCGACAGATGATCGTCGCCGAACGCGAGCGCGCCGACCTCACGCCCGAGGCGGCCGCGGCGATCCTCGACGAGGTCCAGGACTACGCGTCACCCTTCGTGGACATCCCGATCTGACAACGTGGTTCAGCTCACATTCGAGACTCCGCATTCCGGTCACGTCGTACGGCGTACGAGATCGCCGTACGGTGCTGTCCGGGATGCGGGGAACAAGTGCGGGACGACCGGTGTTGACCACGGCGTACTCAACTATTTTCGGAGGTCGTAGTGGCAACGGTCGAGCTGACCCAGGAGAACTTCAACGAGGTGGTCGGTAGCGACGGCCTGGTTCTGGTGGACTTCTGGGCAGAGTGGTGTGGCCCGTGCAAGATGTTCGGGCCGGTGTTCGAGAAGTCTTCCGAGCAGCACGGCGACATCACCTTCGGCAAGGTGGACACCGACGCGCAGGTGGAGTTGGCGCAGGCCTTCCAGATCCAGTCGATCCCGACCCTGATGGCGGTCCGCGACGGCGTCGTGCTGTACTCGCAGCCGGGTGCGCTGCCGGCGGCCAGCCTCGAGGACCTGATCGGCCAGCTGCGCGCGGTCGACATGGACGAGGTCAAGGCCCAGATCGCGGCCCACGAAGCCGAGCACGGCACCGAGCCGCACACGCACTGACACACGCAAACGTTTGACGCGAAGGCGCTGCTGTACAAGCGCTTGACGCACCGACACTGACACCCCGAAGATCCGGGAGCTCATCTCCGAGCTCCCGGATCTCCGCTGTTCGGGGGACGGCAGGTTGCTGCCATTCGAGCATTGGCGGGCTTCCAGGTCGGGAAACTGGGTGACATGCGGACAACTGCGGCGGAGCGCTGGATGGTGGCCGGCGCAATGGCCGCCTTCCTGCTGGTGTTCGGGGGGATCGTGCTGGCCGCGATCGGCGGAATCGAGCTGTGGCACCGCAGTGGTGAGTACAAGGTCGGGTTCAGGAGCTCCGGCGACGACTGCGGCATCGAAAAGGTGGAAATCAGTGTCAGGTCGGGCAAGCCGCTGTTCTGTACGACGCCGGGGGTGATCGTGCCGAGTACGTGGAAGGCGTCCTTCACCGGGTTCACGGATGACCAGAACGCGGACGTGTTCGAGCTGGCGCTCGAGCTCGCGAAGGACGACGGGCTGTCCGAGGCCGATCAGCGGCAGATACAGTTCCGCGTCGACGCGTACGCCGGCACGGTGCCGCCCGAGCGTCGTCGGCAGCATCCGTCGTGGTCGGGCAAGAACCGCGTCGCCACCGGGGTCATCGCGCTCAGCCTCGGCGCGGCTGGGCTTGCTGTAGCGCATTCTGCCATCAGACCTCGCGGGCGCTGAGGATGCAGAACTCGTTGCCTTCCGGGTCGGCGAGCACCGTGGTGGCGAAGTCGTCGGCTGGCCGACATTCACACGGCCTGCTGGCGGGCGTCGTGGCAGTCGATCACGACCGTGTACCACCGGAGCATCATGGCGGCAGCGTCTCACCGGCCACCGACAGAGCCGGCGACGTCAGACGGAGTCACACGGCGAAAGACAGAGAAAGAGCGGGCCCTGGGCAGGAGAACGTAGCCAGGGCCCGCTCTTGGGGCTGACCGGAGCGGCTCTGTGGTGGCCGTTGGTGGCGGGCAGGTGAGGTGGCTGCCCGAGGTGGCTCACCGGGAGAGCTGCTCGGAGCGACGGTCAGCGGGACCGAGGGACCACATCGTCGGAGTCCCTCGCCGGGTGATCAACCCGGAACGCTCGAGCCGGAACGATCATCGCAGTGGGTCGAAGGGACGCAGCTCCTCGGGAGTACGGCCGGTGGTGATGGTCTCGGCCAGCAGCTGACCGGTGATCGGGCCGAGCGTGATGCCCCACATGCCGTGGCCGCCGGCGGCGAACACGCGTGGCGAGGCGGTCGCGCCGATCAGCGGCAGCCCGTCCGGGGTGCACGGCCGCGGCCCGACCCACTCGAAGGTGCGGGCGTCCAGGTCGGCGTCGCGCAGCAGCGGGCGGGCGGCCTCGACGATCGCGTTGATGCGGCGCGGGTCGAGCTTCGCGTCGGGCTTGCGGAACTCCATCATCCCGGCGACGCGGAGCCGGTCGCCGAGCGGTGTGCAGGCGACCCGCTGGGCCGGGAAGTACACCGGGCCGGCCGGTACGTGCGCCATCGGCACGCTGAAGCTGTACCCGCGCCCCGCCTGGACCACGGTCCGGACGCCGAACTGCCGCGCGAGGTCGCCCAGCCAGGCTCCGGTCGCCATCACGACCGCGTCGAACGCGTCGGTCTCGCCATCGCCCGTGACCAACCGGACGCCGCGGATCTCGTCGACGATGTCGTGGACGTCGACGCCGCTGATGATCTGACCGCCGCGGGCCAGGACCGAGTCGGCGAGCAGGTTCACGTACTCGCCGGGGTTGATGAACCGCTGCCCGTGCAGCCGGATCGCGGCGCCGATCTCGTCGGACAGCGACGGCTCGATCTCGCGGGCGTCGTCACCGCTGAGCGCCTCGAACTCGATGCCCTGGCCGGCGGCGTGGATCTGCTCGATCTCCTCGAGCAGCACCTTGCGCTCCTCGACCGTCCGGTAGGCGGCCAGGAACGACTTGGCCTCGTACGTCTGCGCCTCGACGCCGGCCTTGGCCAGGAAGTCGAACGCGGGCAGCGCCTGCCGGTTGATCGGGACCAGCGCGTCCATCGCGGTCTTCCATCGTCCGGCGGTGCTGTTGCGGGCGAAGCGGGTGAGGAACTTCAGCAGCCGCGGGCTCGCGGTCGGCGGCACGTACACCGGCGAGGAGGGGCTCAGCACCGCGCGGACGCCGTACTTGAGGACGGCCGGTTCCGGGAGCGGCGTGGCCAGGCCGGGGGTCAGCCAGCCGGCGTTGCCCCAGGACGCGCCCGCGGCGACACCCTCACGGTCGAGCACGGTGACCTCGACGCCCGCCTCCTGGAGGAACCAGGCGGTGGCCAGGCCGACCATGCCCGCGCCGACGACGGCGACGCGATCAGGAACGATGTGCCTCTCGGCAGATGCGGAACCAGCTGTGGTCATGTCTCGATGGTGGGGCCCCGCGGAGCGCCTGTCATGGTGTGATCACACCATTACCGGCACCAACGACTGTGCTCATCGCACAATAACCTGCACAATGACCGCATGATCTCCTCGTCGGACCTGATCACCGCCGTCGGCCCAGCGCTGTTCGAGGTAGTGGTGCCCGGCAAGGGCGACAGCGAGGTCCGGGACGTCTTTCTCGCCGACCCGCAGGAGCCCGCGACCGGTCAGCCGGGCGATCTGGTCCTCGGACTCGGCCTGCGCAACGCAGAGGACGCTGTCGAGCTGGTGGAGCGCTGCGCCGCCGGCCACGCGTCTGGCGTCGTTCTGCGTACGGCGCTCGCGCACGAGCCCACTGTGGTCGCCGCAGCCGAGCGAGAGGCGCTAACGCTCGTAGCGCTGCAGCCGACCGTCACGTGGGCGCATGTGGTGTGGCTGCTCCGCGGTGTTCTCGACCGAGCGGCCGCACCGGACTCACCCACCGCCGGTGACGCCGGTGTACACCAGGAACTGTTCGCGCTGGCTGACGCGGCCGCAGCGATCGTCGACGCACCCGTGACCATCGAGGACAACCAGTCCAGGGTCCTGGCGTACTCGTCCGGTCAGGACTTCACCGACCCGACCCGGGTGTCGACCATCGTCGGACGCCGGGTGCCGCCCGAGGTCATCGCCCACTTCCGGGCCCGTGGCATCTTCCGGCGGCTGGCCCGGTCCAGTGAGCCGTTTCTGGTGCCTGACGGACCGAATGGCATCCGCCCGCGTCTCGTCGTACCGGTCCGGGCCGGTGGTGAATGGCTGGGGTCCATCTGGGCAGTTGTCGACGGCCCCGTGAGTGAATCGGTCACGGCAGAGCTCAGCAACGCAGCATCCGTGCTGGCGCTGCACCTGTTACGGCTGCGAGCTCAGGCCGACGTGGCGCGGCGCAGCGCGATCGACCGGCTGCGCACCGTCCTGCGGCAGTTCTCCCCTGACAACCCGGTCGACGTACGGCTCCCTCGGCACCCCTGGCGGGTGGTCGCACTCGGCTCGCCGGACGGGTACGACGTACCGCAGCAGCTCGACCTGTGGGAGTCGACGGGCCGTCGGCACGGGTGGAGCGAGCCGCAGCTGGCCGACCTGGACGGGACGGTGCTGGCTGTCGTCACGGACGCGGACGGCCCCGGCTCGTGGACGTGGTTGCAGAAGCTGGTCCTGGAGCAGCCTGCTGGTACGTACGCGGCTGCAGGCGGTCCCGCACGCGGTCCGGCCGATCTGCCGAGCTCGCGTGCCGAGGCGGTCGAGCTGCTCGGTCTGGTACGGCGTGGTGTCGCGCCGGGACCGGTGCTGCGTGTCGAGGAGGCGTGGCACGTACTGACCGTGCACCGGGCGGTGACGTCGCTCGACACCACCAAGATGGACGGTCCGCTGGCGACGCTGCTGCGGCACGACATCGAGCACGACACCGGCTACGTGGAGACGCTGCAGGCCTGGCTGGACTTCCCCGGCCAGCCGCAGCGGGCAGCCCGCCAACTGCACCTGCACACCAACACGTTGCGGCATCGGATGAAGCGGATCGGCGAGATCGCCGCGCTCGACCTGTCGGATCCGCGCGAACGGCTGGCGCTGCAGCTGCAGATCGCGGCGGTCCGGACCGAGCACTGAGCCTCAAGCAACGAGCAAACGAGCACTGAGACCTACGCCACAGGCTCATGTAACAAGGCTTCATATTCCGGCAACTGTTGGGCAACATCCGCCTGACAGAGTCTTCCTTGTCAGCCGGTCCGACCTTTCACCAGGAGGCCGGAAAGGCTGCCGGGTCCGAGCTTTTCACCAGGAAGCTCGGGCCGCCCGTGGGCCCGGCGATTGTCTGAGCGATCGCCGGGCCCCGCGGTATTTCCAAGGCTTGGAGCTCCGTTGCCTACGACAACCGGTTCACGATGGAGCGGTAGACACCGGGCAGCGCGGCCGCGGCCGGCACGATGCGCGGAGCGAGGATTGCCCGGTTGCGGGCCCAGAGCAACGATGCGGTCAGCAACCGGCACTCCCAGGACACCCGTCGCCAGGCCGCCTCGTAGTCCTGCGGCCGATCAGCGCGAACACACTCGACCAATTCGGCGGAGGTCCGGACGGCGACCGCGATCCCTTCGCCGGTGAGCGCGTCGACGTATCCGGCCGCGTCGCCGACCAGCAGCACCCGCCCGGCGGTCCGAGCGCGGACCCGCTGACGCAGCGGCCCGGCGCCCAGCACGTCACTCGCGGCCTGAGCGCCACGCAGCCGGCGCTGCAACCGCGGGAACGCGTCGAGGTGGGAGTCGAAGGTGCCCCGCGCCGAGGTCAAGATCGCGACCCCGACCAGGTCGTCGGCAACCGGGGTGACGTAGGCCTCCCCCAGACCGGACCAGTACACCTCGACCAGGTCGGTCCACGGCGCGACCGCGAAGTGCTGCCGCAGGCCCCGCCGCACCTCGACGCGACGGCCGGACACCGCGAGACCGAACTGCCGGCGAATCGGCGAGTGCAACCCATCGGCAGCCGCCAAATACCGAGCGGTCACCCCCGCGGCGGTCACGGACGTCGCGTTCTGCATCACCGGACCGACGCGCGCACGCACGACCGGTACGTCGAGCTCCGCCAGGCGGGACATCAGCGCGGCGTGCAACGTCGTACGGCGAACTCCGAGACCAGGGCCGGCGGCGAACCGAGCGTCGACGGAGTGCTGCGCGTCGAGATAGCGGATGCCGTGGAACGGCCGGCCGGAAGGTTTCACGCCGAGCCGCGACAGGTACGACGCCGCGCTGTGCGCGATCCCCTCGCCGCAGGCCTTGTCGATCGGCGCGGTCCGCGGCTCGACCACAACCACGGACAACCCGGCCAAGGCGGCGCGGATGGCGGTCGCGGCTCCGGCCGGTCCTGCACCCGCAACCAGCAGGTCGACCTCCGGCCGCGCGGCAGCAGAGCTCACGGCACCAGGGCGGACTTCAGTGCCGCTTCCTCGGTACGGATGCGGACCGCGAGCAGCGGGATGTTCAGCACGGTGAAGACGAGTGCCGTCACCCACGCGGTGTGCACGAGCGGCAGCGCGATCCCCTCGGCCACCACCGCCACGTAGTTCGGATGCCGTAGCAGCCGGTACGGGCCACGGGCGACCAGCCGAAGCCCAGGTACGACGATCACCCGTGTGTTCCACTGATGCCCGAGTACGGCGATGCACCACCAGCGCAGGCCCTGCGCGAGCAGTACGACCGCGAGCATCGTCCAGCCCAGCCACGGTACGAACGGCCGGTGCGCCGCCTCGATCAAGCAGGCCGCCAGCAGCAAGGTGTGCAGCGCGACCATGAACGGGTAGTGCCCGCGCCCCGACTCGACGCCGCCCTGGGCGAGACTCCACCGGGCGTTGCGCAGCGATACGACCAGCTCGACCACCCGCTCGAGGGCGACCAGCAGGACCAGCGCGACGTACCAGCCGTACATCACCACTCCAGGAGCACGAGTTCGGAACAGAAGCCCGGCCCCATCGCCAGCAGCAGTCCGGGGCCCTCAGGGGCAGGATCCAGCTTCAGAGTGTCACCGAGCACGTGCAGCACCGAGGAGGACGACAAGTTGCCGACCGCATCGAGGGACCTCCAGGTCAGGTCCAGCGCGCCGGGCCGCAGTAACAGCGTCTCCGCGACTGCCTCGAGCACCTTCGGCCCACCCGGATGGCTCACCCACGCCCCGATCTCGGGCACGGTCAGCCCGGCCGAGTCGAGGAACACGCGGACGTCGTCGCCGAGGTAGGTCCGCACCACGTCCGGTACGTCCGCGCCGAGCACGATCCGGAACCCGCCCGACCCGACGTCCCACCCCATCACTCGCTCCGAGTCCGGGTACAGCCGGCTGCGCGTCGCGACCACCGACGGCCCGGCCGCAGCCGGATGATCCGACCCCGTCATCAGCACCGCCGCGGCGCCGTCGCCGAAGAGCGCACCGCCGACCAGATTCGGCAACGACGAGTCGTCGCGCTGCAAGGTCAGCGAACACAGCTCCACCGACAGCAGTACGGCGACATGCGATGGCCACGCGGTCAGGTAGTCGTGCAGCCGCGCGATGCCGGCCGCTCCCCCGACACACCCCAGGCCGAACAGCGGCATCCGTTTCACGTCCGGCCGCAACCCCAGCCGCAGCGCCACGCGGGCGTCGATCGACGGCGCCGCCACGCCGGTCACGGTGGTGAACATCAGGACGTCGACGTCGTCGAGGGTCAGCCCGGCGTCCTTGACCGCGCCCGCGACCGCCTCCGCGCCGAGGTCGACGGCGGTCGCGATCCACGCGTCGTTCGCCGCACCGAAGTCCTTGAGGCCGGCGTACTGCTCCAGCGGCAGCGCGAGATGCCGGTGCGACACGCCGGCGTTCGCATGCAGCCGGCGGAGCAGCGCCGTACCGCTGCCGTCCGGGAGGCAGATCGATGCGAACGCGTCGGTGAGCTCGGCCTGTGGATATCGGTACGGCGGGAGCGCGGGCCGGACCGCTGCGATCCGCGTCATCGTGGCATCGTTACGTCGGTGGGCACGCCGGGTGGAGCAGGTGGTCGAGCCGTCAGGACCGCGAAAGGCCTGGCGCTGGCCTGCCATCCGGGGCCGACCGTCGCCGTCACCGCCCTGGTCACGGCCGTCGCGTGGTCGGCCGGACGAAGCCCGGCCGGGTGTCTTCTGGTCGCAGCAACGATCCTCACCGGCCACCTCTCGATCGGCTGGAGCAATGACGCGATAGATGCCGCCCGCGACTCCATTGTGAACCGCCGGGACAAGCCTGTCGTGCGTGGACTGGTGAGTCGCCGGACGCTCGCGGTGGGCGCGGGCGTGATGCTGGTCGTCACCGTTCCGGTCTCCCTCGCCAACGGCCTCGCGTCCGGGCTGATGCACCTGCTGTTCGTCGCCTGCGCCTGGGCCTACAACCTGGGCCTGAAGTCGACGGTGATCTCCTGGCTTCCGTACGCCGTCGCGTTCGGCGCACTGCCCTCGTTCGTGACGCTCGGCACCGCACAAGTCTGGGCGCCGTGGTGGGCGACCACGGCAGGCGCCCTGCTCGGGGTCGGTGCCCATCTGGCAAACGTCGTCCCGGACCTCGCCGACGACCTCGCGACCGGGGTCCGCGGCTGGCCGCAGCGCCTCGGCTCCTACGCCCGGCTGCTGGCCCCGCTACCGCTCGCGGCGGCAACCGGGCTGCTGGTGATCGCCCCCGCGGGTGCGATCGGAGTCATCGGGTGGATCGCGCTGGCGGTCGTCGCCGCGCTGCTGGTCACGATCCTGGTGTGGCGCCAGGCGCCGTTCCTGATCACGATCGCGATCGCCGCGGTCAGCGTCATCTCCCTGGTGCTGCGTGGCGACGCTCTTGTCTAGGCAGCGTCTCCAGCGAGTCCGGCTTGAGCGGTGCGTTGCTGCCGAGGATCGCGGCGGTCAGCGCCTCGGCAGGCTCCTTGGCGGCGCGCGGGTTGGTGATCAGCACGAGGTCGATCGGCGGAAGCTCCGGCAGGCCGGCACTCGGCGGTGGCTCGACCAGGTCGGCCGGCATCAGCGAGCGGGCGAAGATCGCGATCCCGAGACCGGCGCGGACGGCGGCGAGAACGCCGTTCACGCCACGGACGATGCAGGTGATCCGCGCCGTACGGCCGGCCTGTTCGAGCGACTGAACGCCGAGCGACCGGCTCAGTGACGGCGCCTGGTACGCGACCAGCGGCACCGGGCCGTCGGGCGCTATCCGGGTCCCGGCGATGCCGGCCCAGACCAGCGGGTCGCGTCGGACGAGCCGGCCGTTCGGCTCGTACCCGCCGCCGGCACCGTGTTTCACGTACGCCAGGTCCAGGTGTCCGGACTCGACCCGGCGGAGCAGATTGGGGCTCTGAGCCACGGTCAGCTCGAGGTCGATCCGCGGGTAGAGCTGCCGGAAGTCACGCAGGATCTTCGGCAGCGGCGTCAGCGCGAGGTCGTCGGTCACGCCGAACCGCAGCCGGCCGCGGAGCTCGGAACCGGTGAAGTACCCGGCGGCCTCCTCGTGCGCGGCCAGGATCGTGCGGGCGAAGCCAGCCATCGCCTCGCCGTCCGCGGTCAGAGTCACGGTCCGCGTGTCCCGCACGAACAGCGGCCGCCCGACGGCCGCCTCGAGCTTGCGGACGTGCTGGCTCACGGTCGGCTGCCGGATGCCCAGCCGCTCGGCCGCCTGGGTGAAACTCAGCGACTGCGCGACCGCCAGGAACGTCCGCAACTGGTCCGGGTCGTACATCGATCGACCTCCCATTACGTGTCGCAATAAGACTAATAGGAGTAATTCGCTATGGGAATCCAAGGTCCAGCCCTGAAGATGGAACCTGTCCTCCCCTGACCAGTCCACTCGCGTAGGGATCGCTCTTGACCACCCGGGCCACCGGTTCTGTCCCGTCCACTGCCCCGACCTCTGTTCCGTCCACCGATCTCCATCGACACCGCTCCACCGACTCCACCTCCCGGGAGACGCGCACTCAGCGCCCCGGCTTCAAGGACACCTTCAGCGCACTGCGGGTCCGCAACTTCCGCCTCCTGGTCAGCGGACTGCTGGTCAGTTCGACCGGCGGCTGGATCCAGCGCATCGCCCAGGACTGGCTGGTGCTCACCCTCACCGGCAGCGCCACCGCGGTCGGCATCACGACCGCCCTGCAGTTCCTCCCCACGCTGACACTCGGCCTGTACGGCGGCGTGATCGCGGACCGCTTCCCGAAGCGGAAGATCCTGCTGGTCACCCAGATCACCATGGGACTGTGTGCCGGCGTCCTCGCGCTGACCGCCTTCACCGGCAGCGTGCAGGTCTGGCACGTGTACTCGATGGCCCTCGTGCTCGGCCTCGCCACCGCGGTCGACAACCCGACGCGGCAGTCGTTCGTGACCGAACTCGTCCCCCGGGAAACGGTCCGGAACGCGATCAGCATGGTCTCGTCGACGTTCCAGCTCGGCAGCCTGATCGGCCCGGCGCTCGGCGGGGTCCTGCTCGGCACGATCGGCGCCGGCTGGGCGTTCGCACTCAACGGCCTGACCTTCTTCGCCTCGATCAGCGCGCTGCTGCGGATGCGCGAGAGTGAGATGCCCGGCTTCCACGCCGCTCGCAAGGCGAGCGCGGGTATGCGCATCCGCGACGGGCTGCGCGACGGCGTGCGGTACGCGCTCGACGAGCCCGCCGTGCGCTGGGCGATCGCGCTGGTCGGGATCTACGGCATGTTCGCGATCAGCCTGCCGGTGACGCTGACCGCGTTCGCCGATCGGGTCTTTCACACCGGCGCATCGGGGTACGGCGTCCTGAACTCGGTCGTCGCGTTCGGCGCACTGGCCGGTGCGCTGCTTTCGGCCCGCCGCGTTCGGCAGCCCCGCCTGCGGAACCTGATCGCCATCGCCTGTCTGCTGACGATCAGCCAGGTGCTGGCCGCGATTCAGCCCTCACTGTGGACGTTCATGCCGGTGCTGGCCTTGATGGGCATGGCGACACTGATGTTCCTCACCGCGGCCCAGTCGATGGTCCAGCTGACCACTCCGGACGGCCTGCGCGGCCGGGTGTCCGGGATCTACAACCTGGTCTTCATCGGCGGCGGCGCCATCGGCGGTCCGCTGGTCGGCTTCCTGGCGCAGAACCTCGGCGCCCGCTGGGCCCTGGTGCTTGCCGGCGCGGTCCCGGCGATCGCGACGGTCGCGATCGGTCTCCGGCTGCGGCGCGACGGACAGTTCCGGCTGGTGGTCGTGCGGACCCGCTCCCCTTGGCACCAGGTGCCGATCCGGCTCAACCTGCAGCAGACGGAGATCCGGCTGGCGGCGCCGGAGAGCAGCCCGATCACCCGGACCTCGCGCCCGTTCGCGCTCGGCCGCCGGCAGCACGCCCGGATGGACTCGCACCTGCGACCGGCCCGCGCCCGGCGCCGGTCACAGCATCACTGAGGTACACCACCGAACTCCCGGGGCGGGGCTGCGCTGCCTTCCCGGCCCTGCCCCGGGCCCGCCAAGTTCACGCCAAGGTCGCACCATCTGAATACTTGACTGCGTAAATTAACCCGCCCTAGTCTCGACGGCGTCCGCTCACGCCCCCTGGAGGGACGTTCACATGTCCTTGAGACGCCGTACCGCCGCACTCCTCTCCCCTGTGCTGGTAGCTGTCGCTCTGGTGTCGGCAGCTTCCGCCGAAGCAGTCCCCGCGCCAGTGCAAGCACAGTCGCCGAAGCCGTCGTACCCGCAGGTCGCCGCCAAGCCGTTCATGGGCTGGAGCAGCTGGAGCCTGCAGTCGACCAACTACCCGGGCGTCAACCCCGACGGCCCCGGCAGCTTCATCAACGAGAAGAACATCCTCACCCAGGCCAAGGCCCTGGCCACGAAGCTCAAGCCGTACGGCTACGAGTACGTGAACATCGACGCCGGCTGGCAGGAGGGCGGCGACGAGTACGGCCGCCCGACCGCCAACCTGAAGCGGTTCCCGCGCGGGATGAAGGCGGTCGGCGACGACATCCACAAGCTCGGCCTGAAGTTCGGCATCTACACGGTCGTCGGTCTCGGGATGGACGTGTACCGCGACGGCAACACGCCGATCTACAACGCGCCGGGCTGCTTCACGCGCGACATCGTGTACCCGGACCTGCGCACCACCAACGGCTGGGACATGTCGTACAAGATCAACTACGCGAGCCCGTGCGCACAGAAGTACGCCGACTCGATCGTCGACCTGTTCGCCGAGTGGGGTGTCGACTTCATCAAGATGGACGGCGTCGGACCCGGCTCCTGGAAGGGCGCGCCGGACGACCCGAACCACAACAACACCGAGGACGTCGAGGCCTGGTGGCGCGCGGTGCAGAACGCGGACCGGCCGATGCTCTACACGTTGTCGTGGTCGCTCAGCCACCGGCACGCCGACGTGTGGAAGCAGAACTCGCACGGCTGGCGGATCGACACCGACGTCGAGTGCTACTGCGACACGATCGCCACCTGGAACAGCTCGGTGAAGTCCCGCTGGTGGGACCTGCCGCAGTGGATCGACGACGCCGGACCGGGCCACTGGAACAACCTGGACGCGGTCAACGTCGGCGTCGGTGAGATGGACGGCCTGACGGACGCCGAACGGCAGTCGTACATGACGTTCTGGGCGATCGCCGCCGCGCCGCTGTTCGCCGGCGACGACCTGACCAAGCTCGACCCGTACGGCCTGAAGCTGCTGACGAACCGCGAGGTGATCGCGATCAACCAGTCCGGCAACCCGGCCCGCCCGCTGAACCAGGACCAACTGCAGCAGGTCTGGTACGCGCAGAACACCGATGGCAGTACGACGGTTGCGCTGTTCAACCTGGCTGACTCGCCCGCGACCGCGACCGGGAAGTTCGACCAGCTCGGGATCGGTGGCAAGGCCACCGTCCGCGACATCTGGGCGAACCGGAACACCCGCGGCGTCACCGGCTCGGTCAGCGCCGAGCTGCCCGCGCACGGGTCGAAGCTCTACAAGATCACCCCGGACCGGCACGTCCCGGTGAGTATCCCGGCCGATGTCACGGCGACGGACGTCAGCCGTACGACGGTTTCCCTCAACTGGCGGCCGAGCGCGGGCTCCACGTCGTACAAGGTGTTCGCCAACGGCAAGCAGGTGGCGACGAGCACGAAGCCTTCCGTGGTGGCGACCGGCCTGCAGCCTGCGACGTCGTACACGTTCACGGTCAAGGGCGTGAAGGGCGGCCGGGCATCGGAGGCAAGCGCGCCAGTGACCCTCTACACGTCGGCCGCCGGCGGACCGGTGCGATACGAGGCCGAAGCGCCGACCAGCACCCGGACCGGTGACGCGAGCATCTCCAACTGCACGCTGTGCTCGGGCGGCGCGAAGATCGGGAACATCGGGTACGGCGCCACCGTCACGCTGAACGGCATCACGGTCCCGAAGACCGGGACGTACCTGGTCAAGATCGCCTACACCGACGGCGACACCAGCCGGCAGAGCATGCTGACGGTCAACGACACCGACAGCTACTGGGTGAACTACCACGGCCTCGGCGACAACGACTGGGGTACGCCACAGGTCACCTACCTGCCGATGAAGCTGACCGCGGGCAGCAACTCGATCAAGGTCAGCAACCCGAACGGCTACATCGCCGACATCGACTGGATCACGGTCTAGTCCTGGTCCACCTGATCCGCGGGGCCGGCTCCACCAGGGCCGGCCCCGCTGTGTTCAGCTCGGTTCAGCTCGGTTCAGCTCGGCTCAGCGCTGTTCGGCGTGGGTTCGGCGTGGGTTCGGCGTGGGTTCGGCGGCGTAGTGGATGGTCAGCGCGGTTCGACGGTGTAGTGGATAGTCTGCGCGACGATCTTCCCGTCCTCGACGACATACGAGTCGGCGCCATCGCGGACCTGGACCTTCGAGTCCTGGTAGGTCCACTCAAGAAAGCCGATCTTGTCCTCCGCGGCAACGTAGGTGTAATCGAACGCCGCATGCTCCGGCAGCTCGTCGGCCAGCATCATCGCCAGCTCCCGGACCCCGTCATGCCCGCGGAACGTGCCGCGGTTGATCAGGATCACGATGTCCTCGGACACGTTCCGTCGCAGATCCTCGGCCAGCACGTCCTCGAACGTCCCGCCCACCCAGTCGTTCGCGATGTTCAGATGATCGTCCAGCACCTCGCGCGCCGTCCGCCGACTCAGCTCGCCCACAACCCCTCCCCATGGTCGCCCAGCACCTCCCATGTTGCCGTCTCGCACTGCCCGGCGACAGTGGTCTCTGCCGGATGGCCCACGGGGATGCAGTCGCCGGCGTCAGCAGATCTCGCCCCAGCGCCCCCCGGTCCACGCCGGCCGGCCGATCTGCGGCCAATGTCGGGCAACCGGCACCTGGCTCAGTGGCGACGCAATCAACGTCTGCAGCTCCGACGCCCATCTGATGTCAGAGCCGTACGGCGGCCGTCCAAGCTGGTCAGGTCTGCACTGCCTCGACCACGCTCACCGTTCCGGCCGGGACAAGAGATCGATTTCGTTGCGCATAGCAACTATACGCTTGGATCCCTTCTTGTGAAAGGGATTCGGATGCGGTCACCGTCAGGCCATTGTGGATACTGTCACGATTTGTCTCGATCGAACATACGTTCTAATATGAATGCATGACAGTAGCGGCGCACTCTCGAGCCCCGGGCAGGCAGCAGCCCGCCGGGGACAGCGCCATGCCCTGTACCGTCCCGAGCCGCACCGCGGCGGACTGGAACGTCCCGAGCTGGACGATCCCGAGCTGGACTGCCGCCGGAATGCTCCAGCCACCGTCCTGGGTGCCCCCGGACTCCCCGGGTGCTGCAGAGTCCTCGTCTGCGCAGTCCGCGGCGACGGCGGAGTCCTCTGCGTCTGCGCAGTCCTCGATGGCGTCCTCGATGGCGTCCTCGATGGCGTCCTCGATGGCGTCCTCGATGGCGTCCTCGATGGCGTCCTCGATGGCGTCCTCGATGGCGTCCTCGGTGGCGTCCTCGGTGGCGTCCTCGGTGGCGTCGGTGGCGTCGGCGGAGGTCGCTGCTCGGACGACCGCGCAACTGGCCGCCGAGACCGCCGCGCTCGAAGCGGCCGCGCTCGAGGCAGCCGCGCTCGAGG